>NZ_VBWP01000001.1:0-300000 GCF_005771635.1 Culicoidibacter larvae
TCAATGAAAATGCTATTGCGCTCGTAATTTTAATTACTCTGCCCATACTTACCACCCTTTTTTATTATTCTATAGTTTTTTACAAATAGAAAAATCCCCCATAATTACACTGTAAATCAGGAGAATCCCTTATAACCTCGTTATTGAATCCCCCGTAAAAATGCGTTTAGTCATTTTCTATTTAACTATAATTTACTACAAAGTTAATCTAAATGCAAGCTTATTTTTATATTGCTGATTGATAATCATATTTTATATAATGTAAGCTAGTCATTATATTTTATATCTCGGAGGTATTTTAAATGAAAAAAATTGCTTACATGCGTGTTTCAACACTAGCTCAGAAGTTCTGTTCTCAGCGACAACAGCTCAAAAAACACGGCTACGACTTACTCTTTAAAGAGAAGATTAGTAGTCGCACTAAGGAGCGTCCGCAACTCAATAAAGCCCTTGCGCTCCTTGAACCAGGCGATGTATTTATTGTCTGTAAGCTTGATCGTGTTGCTCGCAGCACTAAAGAACTGTTAACTATTTTAGACTTTCTCAATCATAAAGATGTTTCATTTATTTGTATCAATGATAACATTGATACGACTACTGTGACTGGTAAGTTCTTTTACACCATCATCGGTGCTTTTGCGGAAATGGAGGCTTCTATCATTCGAGAACGTATTTGTTCTGGTCTTCAAGCTGCTAAAGAAAATGGTGTTCGTTTGGGTAGACCCAAGCTAACAAAAAAGCACCAGCATGCGCTTAGCCTTTATCAAAAGCAAACTCTTTCTGTCAAGGAGATTTCCAAACAATCCGGGTTAGCACTCTCCACTGTCTATAAACTTATTAAATCTCATAATCTTTCTTGATAGCAGAATAGAACCGTCCGCCAGTACCTAAAGATGCATCTTACGTTATCAGTCTGCTTCAAATAAAAAAACCGAAATAGCTTAAAAGCTATTTCAGTTTTTTTGTTCACTGAATACACAGATTTATTGTCCATTAATCACGTCCAAGTGATTCGCTCACCTCTGATTGAATCACTGAGACCTGAGGCCCATAAACAACTTGTACTGCGCCTTTAGTTTTTAACACACCAGCGGCTCCGGTAGCTTTTAGTGCAGTTTCATCGACTAACTGCTCATCGTGTACTGATAGTCGTAATCGAGTTGCACATGCATCAACATTTACGATGTTTGCAGCTCCACCAAGTCCAGCAATGATTTGTTCTGCACGACTGCCACCTGCTTGCTTTTCGTTGTAATCAGCTCTAGTATAGAGTTTTGACTCTTCATCATCAGCTTCTCGTCCAGGAGTTTGTAAATTGAATTTAAGAATAATGAATTTAAAAACAAAGTAATAGATGACACTATATACTGCGCCAACAAACAAGATTGGCAATGGATTCGAGCGGCTAAATTGTAATAACCCAAACAATACATAATCAATAAAGCCTCCCGAAAAAGTCTGTCCAACTCCAACCTGGAAAATATGCATTAACATGAATGATAAACCAGCTAATACTGCATGTATTGCATATAACACCGGAGCTACAAATAAGAACGTAAATTCGATTGGTTCTGTAATCCCCGTTAAAAACGAAGTCAACGCTGCCGCAAATAATATTCCCGCAATTCCTTTGCGCTTATTTGTCTTTGCAGTATGGTACATAGCCAAGGCTGCTGCTGGCAGCCCAAACATCATAAACGGAAACTTTCCAGCCATAAAACGCGCATACATTGGATCAATAATCGCAGTGTTCGGATCTGCAAGCTGCGCAAACACAATGTTTTGTGCACCTTGAATCATTTTACCACCAACCTCAAGAGTTCCACCGAGTGAAGTTTGCCAGAATGGTGTATAGAACACATGATGCAATCCAAATGGTATCAATGAGCGTTCAATAAGACCGTATAGGAACGTCCCGAAATAGCCGAGTGAATTAATACCATACGCTAAGATTGAAATACCATTTTGTACAAACGGCCAAACGAAATAAAGGAGAATGCCAATAAAGATCATGGTTACTGCTGTGACAATTGGCACAAATCGAGTACCACCAAAAAACGAAATTGCTGCTGGTAACTCAATTTTATAAAACTTATTATGCAGTGCAGCTGTTAGTAATCCAACAATAATTCCAGCAAATACACCCATATTTAGCGTCTGCATCCCTAATACTGTTGTTTGACCACCCAAAGCCTGTTGAGTTCCTATCGCACCATTTAACGCACTACTATAAGCCAAAGGATCATTTGCCAACTGCGTTAACTGTCCGCCAAGCTCAGGAAACTGTTCTAATGTATAGCCTAAATCAATCAACTTTGCACCCCAGCCTATATGCAGAAGCGCAGACATTGTCGCCGTAAGGACTAAAAATCCAACCAGTGATGCAATAGCAGCTGTTGCTTTTTCTGTATTAGCCATACCAATTGCTACTCCTAATGCAAATAATACTGGTAAATTTGCAAAAACAACATCTCCTGCTGCTTTTAAAATTGTAAAAAATGAATACCAAATCGTACCATTACCCATGAGCTCATTAAGCCCATATAAAGACAAGTTAGTTTCATTAGTAAATGTTGCTCCAATTGCTAACAATAATCCGGCAATTGGTAAAATAGCAATTGGTAGCATAAATGACCGACCAATCCGTTGCAAGGTTGCAAAAATTCCATTGTTCATATACTATCACCCTTAATCTAAAATTACTTTCTTCCGGTCCCCCCACTCTGAAAGATAGCAGTGAAATAATAGCATTTAGTTGCCATGATTGTCAATAACTTCTTGACATGGCATATTTGGGATATCATTATGTAATAAAAAAACAGCCCCAAATCGAGGCTGCATCTCAAAAGAATATACTCACAAAAGAGCGCTATGAAATTGCACACGTGCACATGTTTGCTATTTCATTGTATCATACTAGGTCTTGGTCTGCAATAACGGTGTTCACTCAAAATATTCTGCTTTTGATTCTAGTTCAATGTATCCAGCAAACTCCATTTTTATTGTGTTTTCGTCTAAGTTCATGTACTGAATGTATTTTAAAACATCTTTCGGAATTTTCATCGTTTCAATATCATAACTATATCGTATTTTTAGTGCCCTTACGAATGCTGCTGTCTGTCTTCCATCGAGTCTCTGCATATATGGTTTAATACACTCTTTAAAGACAAACTTCCTATACTGTTGTTCAAGATTAATCATTCTCACTACTCTATCCATCCTATTAGTTTTACTTTATGGTATCATACTATTATTATATTTTGTAAGGGCATTTTAGCATTGTTTTTCTTCAAACATTTACTATATTGTGATTGCTTAATTTATATTATATACTAATGTATAGGGAATGAATTAAATTAACAATAAACTAATTTTTGAGGAGTGACCAATGATGAAACTATTTAAACTCTTATTCAGTATTGCTCTTTTTGCATTTATGATTGGATCGACAGTATTTATTCAAGAAAACAGAACAGATATTGTTCATGCGGCTAGTACATCAACACCTCCACCGGCAGCTGTCAATGAAATATTTCCAGATCCTAATTTAGCAGCAGTCATTGCAGGTACCTTAGGTGTTTCGATAATTGATGTTGTTACGCAAACACAATTAGACGGTTTAACTGATTTGGGTGCTTCATATAGTAATATTGGTTCTATCGATGGAATTGAATATTTGCCGAATCTAGCTTATTTTTATCTAAATGATAATCAAATCAGTGATATTAGTCCGTTAGCTAGTACAAGCTTTTCGAATCTATCTTACTTAGGTTTTGGAAAGGCAACAGTTTAATGTACAAAATTAAGTTAGACACTGTTGCTTAAACTGAACCGGAGAAAGATATTGAAGTGAAGGGTGAATGCGTTTGTGATTAAACCAAAATATATAACTAGCTAATTCGCTTTGTAAGTGTTAAAGCGAAGTAAACCAGCGGCGATGTATAAATTCGGTTTTCACTATCTTAAAGGTACTTTCAGCTACCGCGTTATCATGTGGAGTTCCCTTACGCGAGAGGGAACGCTGGATGTTGAATGTTTTAAATAACTCATCCAAGATGTAGTTGTTAAATTCGCTCCCTAGATCACTATGGAAAATTTGTATATCTGCTAAGTTTCCTGGAACTTTTGCTAAAGCTTGGTAGACAAGATGGGCAGTTTTATGCTTTCCTGCCGCATAGCCAATTATTTCGCGGTTTGATAAATCTAAGATTAAACATACATACAGTGATGACTGACTCGTACGTATGTTAAATCGCTCACAACTACTTCCCGAATTGACTTGTCATTAAACTGGCGATTCAAAACATTGGTTGTTGGTGATTGATTAGTCGATTCACGTTTCAATCGATATTTTTTCGTTGTATAGGCTGAAACTAATCCGTATAATTTCATTAATCGACTTATTCGCCGGTGAGAAACGCAAAAACCACGTTTAGCTAATTCCACCTTGAACTTACGAGTACCATAGACAGATTGACTATCTAAGAATATCTCCTTCAAGATTGGTCTGACTGGATCAATCTTTTTTTGTTTATATGTGTAATAACTCTGCCGGCTTACCTGAAGCAAGGAACACATTCTACTGACGGGGTATTTATGCTTATTAGCACGAATGAGTGCTATTTTCGTCCCATAATCAGCGCGGCTTGCTTTAGGATATCATTTTCCATAAGGAGCTGTTTATTTATTTTGCGCAGCTCAAGAAGTTCATTTTCGGCATCACTTCGGTTATCAGAGACTGAAAATGAGCCCGATGTTTGAAAATCTTTCGTCCATTTAAGAATTGTAGATTTTCCTACTTGATAGGTTTCTGCTAGCTCACGAGCTGTTTTTCCTGATTGATACAACTGTACAATTTGTTGTTTAAATTCTTCTGTAAATCGCTTTACTTTTTTCGACATACTAGTTACCCACTTTCATATGTTTTCTGTTTTTTTATTCTATCATGTCTATCTTTTTTTGTATTTTTTATTGTAGCCTATCCATTCCAATACCCCCATTATTGCGGTAGTTAATTCCTTATCCTCTTTTTCTAACTGATCTTTCTTATTCTGCCGACGAGAGCGATGATAAAACGTTGACCTTCTAATTGAAAATGCCTCACATAATGTATGTATACTATACTCCTTTTCAATAGAGAAAATAGCATCAATTTTTGCATCCAAGTTAGATTTTTGGGTGCAACCTGTTCTATTATAAATTTCTATATATTTTTTTATTTTCTTATTTTCTCCTCTAAGAGTTGAATTGTTCTATATGAGTATATTTTTCCAGATGTAGAAATCCTTCGCCTATAGTTTTTAATCCAGCTATAAATAGTACTTTTAGGTATACTGTACTCTATTGCTAATTCCCTCACTGTTTTCCATTTTCAAATTGCCTTAGAATCTCATCTCTAATTTCTATCTTATGCACATTGACCATAACCATCACCCTTAATTTGTATAATAAAAAAACAGATTCATGGAACCTGTTTTAAAAATTAATTTGATGATATATCTTGAATTGGAATTTCTAATAAATAGTGTCAAATAAAGTGTATCCAACTCAAATGGTGCGGGTGACAGGAATCGAACCTGCACACCGTGAGGTACTAGATCCTAAGTCTAGCGCGTCTGCCAGTTCCGCCACACCCGCATGGTTTGCAATCTATTTGATTGTTCGCAGTTTTGCACTACGCTCCTAATTATACAATTTGCACAAAATAATGTCAATTGAATATCGGCACTTTCAACCATATATAGATGAAACTTTTCCCTTTGTTGGAAAGCCTGGACCAAGGCGGCGGATTAACCGCCGTCTTGGTCAAAATTTGGCATAAAAAAATACCTTCTGGAGGTATGCGTTTCAAATATGAAATGGTGACCCGTACGGGATTCGAACCCGTGTATGCATGCGTGAAAGGCATGTGTGTTAAACCGCTTCACCAACGGGCCGATAAAACTTGTTAAATTTCCGCTACTCATTGTCAGACCTCGTCGCCTCAGTCGTTACTTACCGAAGTAAGATCCTCCCTTACCGTCTCGCTCTTTCGCGATTATCGAAAATTTTCCTGCGTTTTACAAAATAATCTTATGGTGGGCCTAAATGGACTCGAACCATCGACCTCACCCTTATCAGGGGTGCGCTCTAACCAGCTGAGCTATAGGCCCATAAGACAAAAATAACAGCCTAAACTTCTTATTTATTCCATCAAGAAGGCTGTTCCCACTTAAATAAAAAATGGAGCGGGTGATGAGAATCGAACTCACGCTAAAAGCTTGGAAGGCTCTTGTTCTACCATTAAACCACACCCGCGTCATATCAAAGCATATTGTTTAAAGTTCTTGTCAGGAACCTGTTGAGAAAACAATTCATTTTGATTACTAGTATTCAATTAAGAATGGCGGTCCCGACGAGAATCGAACTCGCGATCTCCTGCGTGACAGGCAGGCGTGATAACCGCTACACTACGGGACCATTGGTGGCGGGGGCCGGATTTGAACCGACGACCTTCGGGTTATGAGCCCGACGAGCTACCAGACTGCTCCACCCCGCGATATAATAGGGATATTCTGGATTTAGATAATGGCGGAGGAAGAGGGATTCGAACCCCCGCGAGCTGTTACACCCCTGTCGGTTTTCAAGACCGATCCCTTCAGCCGGACTTGGGTATTCCTCCGTAATCATGAAACTTCTATAATAATGGTGGACCCTGTAGGACTCGAACCTACGACCGATCGGTTATGAGCCGATAGCTCTCACCAACTGAGCTAAGGGTCCGTGTTATAAACTCGAATTGGTAGCGGCGGAGGGACTCGAACCCACGACCTTTCGGGTATGAACCGAATGCTCTAGCCAGCTGAGCTACACCGCCATGTTTGGATGCTTATTATAAAAATTTAATGGTGGAGCATAGCGGGATCGAACCGCTGACCTCCTGCGTGCAAAGCAGGCGCTCTCCCAGCTGAGCTAATGCCCCATTAAATGAAAATAACTTTACTGTTTGTAAAGATAATAATGGTCGGGAAAACAGGATTCGAACCTGCGACCCCTTGGTCCCAAACCAAGTGCTCTACCAAGCTGAGCTATTTCCCGGCAAAAAAAAATATATGGCGCGCCCGGCAGGAGTCGAACCCACAACCTTTTGATCCGTAGTCAAACGCTCTATCCAATTGAGCTACGGGCGCAATATATATTAGATGGTGCCTAGGGCCGGAATCGAACCGGCACGGGTGTCACCACCCGCAGGATTTTAAGTCCTGTGCGTCTACCAGTTCCGCCACCCAGGCAATTAATAATCCCTTAGGATTATATTATATACTATTATTAAAACGTTTTCAATAATAAATGGTGTCCCGTAATGGACTCGAACCATTGACCCTCTGATTAAAAGTCAGATGCTCTACCAACTGAGCTAACGGGACGAAATATAAATGGCTGGGCCAGCTGGATTCGAACCAGCGCATGACGGAGTCAAAGTCCGTTGCCTTACCGCTTGGCTATGGCCCAATATTTCGTTATTGGCTTTCGCGCCATACCACTTTAAGAATGGTGGCTCAGGACGGAATCGAACCGCCGACACAAGGATTTTCAATCCTTTGCTCTACCGACTGAGCTACTGAGCCAATTATGCTTGATAAATTCTCCAATTTCATCGTCAAGTCATCGATTCGCCAGGTCGTCACGCTGCGTCCGAATGCTCTAAAACATTCGGTGGGCAAGTACTCTCGGGGTGCTTACCGAAGTAAACTCCTCCTGTCTCGCTCGACTTTCCTCGAACTTGAAAAATTTCTCTGCGCCTAATGATTTGTCTTTACCTATTAGTTCCTTGTAGTGTTTCAGGAAAACCATATAATGGCGGTCCCGACGAGAATCGAACTCGCGATCTCCTGCGTGACAGGCAGGCGTGATAACCGCTACACTACGGGACCGTGAAAATTGAAATGGTGACCCGTACGGGATTCGAACCCGTGTATGCATGCGTGAAAGGCATGTGTGTTAAACCGCTTCACCAACGGGCCAACTGGCGCCCCATTCAGGACTCGAACCTGAGACCCCTTGATTAACAGTCAAGTGCTCTAACCAACTGAGCTAATGAGGCAATTCTCATTTTATAGGCAACGAATATATGATATATTTTTTCCACTAATTTGTCAACAGTTTTTCAGGTATTTTTGCAAACTTTATCACTTTAAGCACAAATTACGTGAATGATTTGACAAAATTAATACAATTCTAAGTAAGGCTTCATTAAATGCTCTTTTTTTCTTTAGAAAAGCAAGTAATTCCGCGGGACAATTCCGTGCTCGGACTTGTCCCGCGACACCTATCATTCCTGTGGCGTAATTACAAAACCGATTTCACCTTGAAGGGCAACTTTACCATCAACTTTGGCAACAGCCTTTCCGGTTCCAAAAACCCGCTCACCCATTTTCTTTTGAGCAATCATATCAACCCGCAATTCCAAAGTATCACCTGGAACGACTTGCTGACGGATTTTCACTTTATCAATTGACGTAAACATTCCCAGTTTACCTCTATGTTCTTCCTGCGCTAACATACCTACACAACCAACTTGTGCCAAGGCCTCAACAATTAATACACCCGGCATAACTTGGTACTGCGGAAAATGACCAACAAAATGCGGTTCATTAGCAGTCACGTTCTTCTTGCCGACAATATAAAATTGCCCTTCTTCATTCTCGCCAACCTCAGTAATTACATCAACAAGTAAAAACGGGTAGCGATGAGGAATAATCTCTTTAATTTGTTCATTATTATAAACAATTGCCATACTCTTTTCTCCTCCTAAATTACATATGAAAATATTGTTTGAAAGCGATTGAAATCGTAGGAAGCTGTATAGACTTGCGAAGGAGCGTATCTAAATATACGTGACTGAACAAGGCTATACAGTTTTCTTAGATTGCGAGCGCTTTTCATCAATATTTTATTCGGAATATTTCTTGAAAATCAAAGTAGCATTATGCCCACCGAAACCTAATGAGTTGCTAAGTGCATACTCAAGGTTTTCAACTTCACGGCCAACCTTTGGCACATAGTCCAAATCAAGTTCCGGATCCACATTTTCAAGACCAGCTGTTGGTGGTACAAAACCCTCGCGGATTGCCTGAATGCAGGCAATCGCTTCAACGCCGCCTGATGCACCTAATAAGTGGCCTGTCATTGATTTAGTTGAACTAATCGGAACATTGTAAGCATGTTCGCCAAGCGCGCGTTTAATCGCGATTGTTTCAAATAAATCGTTATATGGTGTTGAAGTTCCATGGGCATTAATGTAACCAATTGCTTCTGGTTGAATGCCGGCATCATCAATTGCTTGCTCCATTGAACGCGCCGCACCGGCTCCATCCGGAGCCGGGCTGGTCATATGGTAAGCATCACCGCTGGCTCCATACCCTACAATTTCAGCATAGATTGTAGCGCCACGTTTTTTAGCATGCTCAAGTTCTTCTAAAATAAGAACGCCTGCACCTTCACCCATAACAAAACCGTTGCGGTCTTTGTCAAATGGGATTGAAGCGCGGTCAGGATTATCTGAACCACTTAATGCTGTCAGTACTTCGAAGCCTAAAACACCATCGCGAGTGAAGGCTGCTTCGGTACCGCCGGCAATCATGACATCAGCACGATCTGCGGCGATGATTTTAAAAGCATCGCCGATTGAGTGGCTGGCTGCAGCGCAGGCAGTCACGACACTGGTACAGTGTGCTTTGGCTTGGAATTTAATTGAAACATTCCCTGCCGCCATGTTTACCAACATCATTGGTAAGAACAATGGTTGTGGTTTTTTCTTGCCTTGCAAAAACTTTTTATCGTACTGGTCTTCCCAAGTACGCATGCCGCCAACACCGCTACCAAGAATTACACCCATGCGTTCTGGAGTATAGTTTTGATTTTCAACATCAAAACCAGCATCTTTAAATGCTTGCGTTGTTGCTGCTATTGCATAGTGAGTAAACATATCAAAACGTCGCAGTTCCATTCTAGGCACCCAGTCAAGCGGATCGAAATCCTTGATTGTTGCTGCAACTTTTGTTTTCATATCACTAGTATCAAATTCGTCAATCATTTTGATACCGTGTTTCCCGTTTTTCAGGTTTGTCCAAAATGTTTCAACATCGTTTCCGACTGGTGAAATAACACCCATTCCGGTTATAACTACTCGTCTTTCCATACTATTTTTACCTCCAAAATTTACATGACCATGCCGCCGTCAATTGTCAGCGTCTGTCCGGTAATATATGATGCCATATCTGAGCTTAAGAACGCCGCCGCATTAGCAACATCCTCTACGTTTCCTAAAACTTTCATTGGCACTAATGTAAGAATTCCTTCTTTTTGTGCGTCAGTTAATTTATCAGTCATATCTGATTTAATAAACCCTGGCGCTAACGCATTGACACGGATGCTGCGACCGGCAAGTTCTTTGGCTAAAGATTTTGTCATGCCGATAAGTCCTGCTTTCGAAGCTGCATAGTTAATTTGTCCGGCGTTACCAACTAAACCGATAACTGAGGCCATATTTACAATAGAACCTGATTTTTGTTTCAACATAATCGGGGTTACGTTTTTCATCATATTCCATGCACCTTTTAAGTTAACATCGACGACTGCATCAAAGTCTTCTTCTTTCATACGTAACATTAATGTATCACGAGTGATTCCGGCATTATTTACCAAGATATCAATTCTTCCAAAATGCTCAACGGTTTGATTGACGATGCTTGCGGCATCGTCAAATTTTGAGACATCTCCCATAACACAAAACGCATCTACGCCAAAGGCTTTCACTTCTTGAGCAACCGCTTCTGCTTCTGCAAGTCCGGCTTCATTTAAATAATTAATTGAGATACTAGTGCCAAGCTCAGCAAATTTAAGTGCTGTCGCCCGGCCAATACCACGGCTGGCACCAGTAATTAACGCTACTTTGTCTTTTAAGTTTAACATATTTATTTACCTCCTAAAGCAGTCACTGCCGCCTCTAAAGTTTCCTCATTCTCTACTACATAAACCGGAATCTCCGAATTAATTCGTTTAAGAAAGCCGCTTAAAGCTTTACCTGGTCCGATTTCAACAAATGCTTCTACTCCGTCTTCGATCATCGCATGAATCATATCTTCGAAATATACTGGTGAACTGACTTGGCGAACAAGCAGCTCAGCAATATCGTCATTTGATTGAATATAATTACCGGTAACATTTGTCATTACCGGAATATTTGGTTTTTCCATCGTAACTTCTGCCAATGCTTCCGCAAGTTTAACTCCTGCCGGTTGTAACATAGAAGTATGGAACGGGCCGCTGACTTTCAAAGGCATAACCCGAGCTCTTTTTTCTTTTAAAATGCTGCTGGCTGCTTCAACTGCCGCTGGCTGTCCGCCAATAACGATTTGTCCCGGACAGTTAAAGTTAGCTGCTTCAACGATGCCGACACTGCTAGCTTCAGCACATGCGGCCAGAACCGTATCAGGGTCAGCCATCAAAACTGCTGCCATGGTACCCTCACCTGCCGGCACTGCTTCTTGCATGTAACGCCCGCGTTTGTTGACCAGCGGTATCAATTCTTCAAGCTGGAATACACCCGCTGCATACAGCGCGGTGTATTCCCCTAAACTTAATCCCGCAACGACATCCGGTACAATATCTTTTTCTTTCAATACTGAATAAATTGCTACACTGGTCGCTAAAATTGCCGGTTGTGTATATTCAGTTAAATCTAATTGTTCTTTTGGTCCTTCAAAGCAAAGTTCCTCAAGGTTAAACGGGAGCACACTGTTGGCGATATTATACACCGAAAGAGCTGTTTGATAGTTATCAGCCAGCTCTTTTCCCATGCCAACATATTGTGCACCTTGTCCTGCAAACAAAAATGCAATTTTCATATGTTTTCCAACCTTTCAAATAAAAGGGCAGCACGGCCGATATATACTCGTGCAGGTGCTGCCTTTTTTCATAATAAGATTATGCTTGATCGATTTTGTTAACGATGTCGCCAACAGTTACGATTTTTAACAATTCTTCTTCTGGAACTTCGATTCCGAATTCAGCTTCAACGTCCATTACAACTTGCATTACTGATAATGAATCTGCTCCTAAGTCGTCTTGGATTTTTGAATCCATTGTTACTTCTTCAGGATCTACTCCTAATTGGTCTACTAAAATTGCTTTTACTTTATCAAATGTTGTCATTTGTATTTCATCCTTTCGATTCTTGCGATTTTTCATACATGTATATTATATGATATTTGGGCCTACCATTCAACTAAAATTGTTCCCCAAGATAATCCGGCGCCAAATCCGACTAACATGATTCGATCACCTGGTTTTAAAATTTCTGCTTCATCCATTTCGCATAAGGCAATCGGGATTGAAGCAGCTGATGTATTTCCGTACTTATTCATATTGAGAAAGACCTTCGTTTCCGGAATTCCCATGCGCTTAGCGACATAGTTGACAATCCGTTCATTTGCTTGGTGAAAGACAAAGTGATCAATATCTTCCATCGCCAAATTGGCTTTATCCAAGACAATCTCAATTGCTTCCTGTGTTGTTTTAACTGCGAACTTAAAGACTTCTTGTCCCGCCATACGCACATACTGCTGCTTTTCCGGCGGCTGTTCGTCTAGAAACGGCAACGGATCATGCACATTGTAGAGCAATAATGATTCATTTGCATCACGTTTAGTTGATAAGTGACTCGGCCCGATTTGTCGGTGGTCACTTTTACCGATAACTGCTGCCCCGGCACCATCACCAAAGAGTACTGCCGTTGCGCGATCACTCCAGTCAAGGACGCGCGACAAAGTTTCGCTACCAATAACAAGAATATTCGTATATTCGCCGCTAGCCATCATTTTTTCAGCTATGTCCAATCCGTATACAAAGCCGCTGCACGCGACATTAATATCAAAGCACGGGCATTGGTGGTCAGTTTCAAATAATTTGAGTACTGCACCACTGGTTGTTGGCATTACATATTCACTGGTTATCGTTGCTACGATAATCATGTTGATGTCTTCAATAGTTAGTTTGGCTTTTGTTAATGCCGCATCTGCTGCTTTATAAGCCAGCATGGCAGCATCATCATAAGCAACAACCCGTTCACGGATTCCGGTTCGTTGCGAAATCCATTCATCCGATGTTTCCATAATTGTTGATAGATCATTGTTGTGCACAACAACTCCGTCAACACATTTTCCGACACCAAGTATACGTCCGTAATTACTCAATGACATCACCGCCTTTTGTCAAGTCTTCTTCTGCAGCAATTTCAGCTGATGTTGATTCAATGAGATCAAGTACGTGTAGAAAGCCGGCATATTCAGTTTCAGTTACTTTTTTAGCTATACGGGCTATCAACGTAGTAATATGCATCATTGATATTTTAGTTACTTCTTCACCATGTTCAGTCAATGATATATAGCTGATGCGGCGGTCATCCTTATCTTTTTCCCGTTGCACATAGCCTTTTTTCTCAAGCCGTTGCACAATCGGAGTTAAAGAACTGATGGTAATATTCATCTTGTTAGCAAGTGTCCCCAGAGAAACTTTCTTCATTTGACTGATATAGCGAATTGCACGAACTTCATGCAAAGTTAAATCAGTAACACCATGCTTGGCAAGAAATTCTCTTTTCACATCAAGAATTTGATGACCGGCACTAATATATTTATTGGCTAAATCAATAGCCCAATCATTTAATTCACTTTTTTTGAATTCCATTGCATTATTCCTCCTCGCTGGTTCTTTTATTCTCTAAAGAATAGCGGAAGACGCCCATTTGGCGGAATTTATTATAACGCTCACGAACAAGTTGTGTGTCTTTTTTCTTCATCAATTCCGGAAGCTGGTTCAAAAGATAGCGGCGGATAGCTTTAACAACAATATCAATATCATATTGCGCGCCTCCGGCCGGTTCTTTAATAACCGCATCAATTAAAGAAAACTCTTTAATTTCTTTAGCAGTGATTTTCATCTTCTCAGCTGCTTCCTGCGCCCGTCCGGCATCTTTCCATAAAATTGATGCAAATCCTTCCGGAGAAAGAATTGAGTAGATTGCATTTTCCAGCATTACCACCCGGTCAGCTACGGCAAGCGCCAATGCACCGCCAGAACCGCCCTCACCAATCAATATCGAAATAATCGGTACCTTCAAGTTTGAAGATTCCATCAAAATCCGCGCAATCGCTTCGCCTTGCCCGCGCTCTTCAGCACCCAGACCAGGATAGGCACCTTGCGTATCTACAAAACAAATAACCGGTCGGCCAAATTTTTCTGCCTGTTTCATTAAACGTAGTGCCTTACGGTAACCTTCAGGATTTGGCATCCCAAAATTTCGCTCAATGTTTTCAGCCGTACTGCGCCCTTTTTGCTGAGCAATAACCGTAACCGGAAAATCATCAATAGTAGCAATACCACCAATAATCGCCTTATCATCAGCATAGTGACGATCACCATGCAGCTCAATAAAGTCACGGAATAATAAATCCATATAATCAAGGGCCGTTGGCCGTTCCGGCAAACGTGCTAACTTGACCCGGTCCCAAGCGCTAATATCAACGCCGGCTTTACTGCGAATAATATTTATCTCTTCTTCAATCTCACGCATCTGGATAGCAACTGCCGAATTATCATTTTGTTCGCGTAGTGCCTGTAACTCAGATTCCAATGCTTGTAATTGATCAATATACTTTTTACTCATCGTTAAACACTACTCCTTCACATGATATTTAATTAAACGGGCAACAACGTCCCGCAAATTTTTACGTTCGGCAATATAATCAACAAAACCTTTTTCCAGCAAAAACTCTGCTCGCTGAAAACCTTCAGGCAATTTCTGCATAATCGTCTGCTCAATAACCCGTGGACCGGCAAAACCAATCAACGCATTTGGCTCAGCAACAATAATGTCACCAAGACTCGCAAACGAGGCAGTAACTCCGCCGGTAGTTGGGTCAGTTAAAATTGACACATAAAGGAGTCCTGCTTCACTATGCCGCGCAAGTGCAGCAGACGTTTTGGCCATCTGCATCAGCGAGAATAATCCTTCTTGCATCCGCGCCCCGCCGGAAGCCGAGAAAATAATCAGCGGTAAGTGATCTTTGGTTGCCCGCTCAATTGCGCGGGTAATCTTCTCACCAACAACACTACCCATACTCCCCATTAAAAAGTAGCTATCCATTACTGCGATTACACAATCACGACCACGTAATTTGGCATAACCGGTAATGACTGCTTCAGCAAGTCCAGTCGACTCGGTTAAAGCATCCACTTTTTCCAGATAGTTTGGAAAATCCAACGGATTTTCAGTGCGGATATAGCGATTGAACTCGCGAAAGGAATCCGCATCGGTAAACATTTGCACGCGGTCGCGGGCACGCATTCGGAAATGGTGGCCGCAGCGCGGGCAAACAAATTGGTTGTTAACAACTTCTTCGGTATGCAATACTGACTCGCAGGCATCACATTTCGAATATAAGTTATCAGGAACGTCTATTTTAGTCACTTCAACCGGCTGGCGATAGCGCAGAACCCGTTGCTGACGTGTTTTAAAAATATTCATTATTATTTTTCCTTTCGATCAGTCTTCGCTAACATTTGCTTGGCGATGAATGATGTATCAAAGTTTCCAAGTATAAAACTTGGATGGTTAATAATTGAATACTGGAAGTCAATATTATTTTTGATATCAAAAATAATAAACTCTTCTAATGCACGACGCATCTTTGCGAGTGCTTCTTCACGGTCTTGACCGTAAACAATCAGCTTGGCAATCATTGAATCGTATGTTGGCGGAACTGTATATCCTTGATATACAGCACTGTCAATACGTATGCCGTTACCGCCTGGCAACACTAATGTGCTGATTTTTCCCGGGCTCGGGCGGAAATCATGCTCGGGGTCTTCGGCATTAATCCGACACTCAATCGCATGACCGCGAATTTGAATATTCTTTTGCGTGAATGGCAACTCCATTCCTGCGGCAATGCGGATTTGTTCTTTAACCAAATCGATGCCAGTTATCATCTCCGTTACCGGGTGTTCAACTTGAATACGGGTGTTCATTTCGATGAAGTAGTAGTTGTTTTCTTTATCAACTAAGAACTCAATAGTTCCGGCGTTACGGTATTTTACATTTTTAGCCAGCTTCACGGCGTCGTTACCCATACGCGCCCGCAATTTATCATCAAGAAAAACTGATGGTGCTTCTTCAATCATTTTTTGGTTACGGCGTTGCACTGAGCAATCACGTTCACCTAAATGCACAACATGCCCATGATGATCAGCTAAAATCTGGAACTCAATATGTTTTGGCTCAACAATAAATTTTTCCATATATACGGTTTCATCACCAAACGCTGCCTGGGCTTCCATTTGGGCCGCTTTTATCATAGCTTCAAGATCAATTTCACGCTCGACGATACGCATACCTTTTCCGCCACCGCCGCTTACTGCTTTAATCAGCACCGGATATTGAATACGTTTAGCTAATTCTTTAGCTTCTTTTAAATCAGTGAGAATTCCATCGCTTCCGGGAACAACCGGAACTTTGGCACGCATTGCAGTATCACGTGCTTGCGCTTTATCACCCATTTTTTCAATTGTTTCTGATTTTGGGCCAATAAAAACAATGCCGCACTCTTCGCAGCGCCCGACAAATTCAGCATTTTCTGATAAGAAACCAAAACCGGGGTGAATTGCTTGTGCACCCGTTGAAATCGCTGCACTTAAAATCGCAGTCATATTCAAGTAGCTTTCCGTTGCTTTAGCCGGTCCAACACAAATTGCCTGGTCAGCTAATTGAACGTGCAACGCATCTTCGTCACCTTTGGCGTAGATGGCAACTGTCTCAATACCCATTTCATTACAAGCGCGAATAATACGAACCGCAATTTCGCCCCGATTGGCTATTAATATTTTTGTAAACATGTGTTATACTCCAACCTTTCGTGTCAAAGCATTGAGAAACGCTCGCAATCTTTAAAAATTAATAAAAATTGCTCGGTCACGTATGTTAGAATACGCTCCCTCCCAATTTTCATCAATTTCCTTTGATTTCAAGCGTTTTCAAATACTTTGCTTAATTTATTAATTAGGCTTCAAATTCAAAGATTGGTTGATCAAAAGCAATAACATCGCCATTCTCAACACAAACCTTAGAGATTGTTCCTGCGAAAGGTGCTTGAATTTCGTTCATAACTTTCATCGCTTCAATAATGCAAAGCACTTCTCCTTCAGCAACTTTTTGACCGACTTTAGCAAAAGGCGGGTCAGTTGGTGATGCTGCCGAATAAAATGTTCCTACTAGTGGCGAAAGCACTTCTTTGCCTTTGTTGCTTGGTGCGTCGTTAGCTGCCGCTGCGTTAGTTGTCTCAACTACAGGTTGTACCGGCATAGCTTGTGGCATTGGTGCAAGAACCGTTGCTCCTTGTACATCACGCTCAAGACGAATTTTTGTATCTTTTTCAGCTATTTCGATTGCTGTTAAATCACTTTCTGAGAATAAGTCCATAACCTCTTTGATTTTTTTAATATCCATAATATTAAAAATCCTCCTATTCGATATCCGAAAATTTGTTTAGCTACAAAGTAAACTCGGTGTCCTTACGGGAAAGTCTGTTTCCCCGGAAGGACACTCGGCTTTCGCTGAAGAAGTGAAAAAAATTTTGTTTACTTCATGTATATGATATATAATTATGGTATAAACGTCAAATCATTTTGACATTCAAAACTATAGGAGGCTTATTTTTTATGATCATCAAACCGACAATCCGAATGAATGTTGCTTTCAATGCTCATCCACTCGGTTGTAAACAATATGTAGAGGAACAAATTGCATATGCAAAAACGCAGAAACCTTTTGCTGGACCAAAGAAGGTTTTAATCCTGGGGGGATCTACCGGATATGGGCTTTCAAGCCGAATTGCTTTGGCGGTCGGCAGCAATGCTGATACCATTAATGTGTCATATGAAGCGGGCCCTGGTGGCAGCCGCACCGGAACTGCCGGTTGGTGGAATAATGTTTATTTTGAAGAATATGCCAAAAGTGCTGGCTTGATTGCCAAAGACTTTATTGGCGACGCCTTTAGTGATGCTGCCCGCGATGCAGTTATCAACTATATTAAGAATGAATTTGGCGGAAAAATTGACTTACTGGTGTACTCAGTTGCTTCAGGAAAACGTCAAGATCCGAAAACCGGCGAAACTTATACTTCAAGTTTAAAAGTAATCGGCGAACCGTTAACCGGCGAAACCATTGATATCGGAACCGGCAACGTAATTGAACGCACGCTGGAACCAGCCGAACAAAGCGATATTGATAATACCGTGAAAGTTATGGGTGGTGCTGACTGGAAACTTTGGGTAGAAGCTTTAAATGAAGCCGGCGTCCTCGCCAACGGCTTCAAAACCGTGACTTATTCTTACATCGGACCAAAAGCGACAGAGCGCATTTACCGCAGCGGTACAATTGGCAAAGCGAAAGAAGACATGGAGCAAACTGCACATGGGTTAAATAGCTACTTGGAAAACTCTGTACACGGTATGGCTGCCAGCGTTGTCTGCAAAGCAGTGGTAACTCGTGCCAGCAGCGTCATCCCGATTTTCCCAATGTATGGTGCCGCCTTAATGAAAGTCATGAAGGCTCACAACATCGAAGAAAAAACCGATGCGCAAATTTATCGCTTTATGCAAGAAATGCTGTATGGTGATAAACCTGAAATCGATGAAGCGGGACGCTATCGTCCGGATGCGTGGGAAATGCGCCCGGAAATCCAGGCAGAAGTTGATGCAATTCTCGAGCAAGTAACGGCTGACAACTATCGCCAGCTCATGGACATCGATGGATTCATCGCTGACTTCATGCACCAAAATGGATTTGGATATGACAATATTGACTACGAAGCTGATTTGGATTTAGAAACTTTAAATGCTGATAATCAGTTAGAGAAACTATAAAAAAGAAAAGGCGATACGGCCAGAAGCTGTATCGCCTTTTTCTTTATAATAAATCATATGTAATGCAAATATTTTTCCCGGTTCTTGGATCAGCGACAATCTCGCCGTCAATATTAAATACTTCTCGCAATACTTCTTTTTCCATGACATCATTTGCCGGACCATATTTTACAATCTGTCCGTCTTTCATGGCAATCATGTTATCAGCAAATCGCGCCGCCAAATTTAAATCGTGCAACACCATGACGATGGTGCGTTCTTCTTCCTGATTCAAGGCGTGCAACAACTGCAAAACTTCAAGCTGATGTGCTAAGTCCAAATAAGTTGTTGGCTCATCCAGCAAGATTAAGTCGGTTTCTTGCGCGACTGCCAGCGCAATCCAGACACGCTGGCGCTGGCCGCCCGAAAGGGCGTCAAGTGAACAATTGCGCAACGCAGTGATGCCGGTTGCTTCAAGTGCCCAGTCAATGACTTTCTTGTCAGCTTCTTGCAAGCGGCCAAAGCCGCTTTGATGCGGATAACGACCGTAAGCAATAAGCTCCTCAACCGTCATCCCGTTTGGTGCTTCCGGCGATTGCGGCAGAATCGCCATTTGTTTAGCAACCTCTTTAGTAGTTTGTTTTGATAAAGCAAGATCATTTAGGATTATTTCACCGCTAACGGGTTTTATAATCCTAGCTAAAGCTTTAAGCAACGTCGATTTACCACATCCATTCGGGCCGATAATAACCGTTATTTGCCCTTTTGGAATCAGCAAATTCATTTCTTCAATAATTTTGTGCCCTTCATAGGCCACATCAATATTTCTGGTTTCTAAGCTATACATGCAATCACCTCCTGTTAATTCTTCGCACGCATGAGTAAATATAAGAAGTATGGCGCGCCGATAATCGCGACAATAATTCCGGTCGGCACTTCCATTGGCTGCAAAATAATTCGCCCTAAAGTGTCCGCCAGCAATACTAAAATTGCACCACACAACGCCGAAGTCGGTAACAGATACTTATGATTAGAACCAACCAGCGACCGGGCAACATGCGGCCCAATCAAACCAACAAACGCAATATTCCCGCCGGCAGCAACACAAACCCCGGCTAAAAGCGCTGCAATTAACAAGAATAGCAACCGCTGCCGATTAATATTAACGCCAAGTCCCAGCGCCATATCATCACCTAAAGTAATTGCATTGAGCACACGGCTTTTGTAGAAAACGAAGCCAAAGAGGATGACAATCACCGGCACGGTAATTGCCACGCTCAACCAAGAAGCATTCCACACATTACCAGCAAGCCAGATGGAAATCAAACGATACTGCTCCTCGCTGAGTCGCAGCGAAAGCGCCGTTGAAGCCGCCAGCAACCCGCTGCCGACACCAACTCCGGTTAACACTAGCCGCGTTGCTGAGGTTACATGGCCTCGCTTGTAGCTCAGCCCGTACACCAGCGCCATCGCGGCGATTGCACCGCCAAAAGCAATAATTGGCATCAACCAAGCCGGAGCACTGCCAAGGCCACCAAAAAATAACAGTACTAAAACAATTGCCAAGCCGGCACCGGCATTAATACCTAAAATTCCCGGATCCGCTAAATCGTTGCGGCTTACCCCTTGCAAGATACATCCCGAAACAGCCAAACCAATACCTATACAGATTGATAATAACATTCGTGGCAGCCGGAATTCAAACAAGATTAAATGCTGCTTACTGCTGCCCATACCGAGCAATGTTTGAATAACCTCGAATGGCGAGAGCTTTGAAACGCCCGTTGCCATACTAATCATAAATAATATAATAATCGTCAGCCCGAGGGCTGCGATTATTAATAGTTTTCTCCTACTAGTCAATCAACAGCACCTCCTATATACCTTTAATATCTTTTCTGACCACATGCAAAAAGAATGGCACGCCAATAAGCGCAACCACTGCTCCAAGCGGCGTCTCATATGGTGCATTAATCATTCGCGCACCAAAATCCGCCAGCACTAGAAAAAGTCCGCCTAAAACTGCTGAACAAGGAATAATATAACGGTAATCAGATCCTACAAAATGCCGAACAATATGAGGAATCAGCAACCCTACAAAGCCAACTGCTCCAACTAACGAGACCGAAGCACCTGCCAAGATTAAAACAACGAGCAACGATAGGATTTTTACTAAGCCTACACGTTGACCTAAACCAATCGCCATTTTTTCTCCAAGGCTAAGTACTGTAATTGATCGACTTAAAAGCACTGCCAACAGCAAGCCGATAACAATAAAAGGTGTGACAAATGCTAACTGATCCCAAGTGACGATAGCTACACCGCCGGCAGTCCAGAACGCAAATCCTTGGGTTAAATTGAAATAAAGCGCAATCGCTTGGCTGATGGCAATCATCAACATTGAAATACTGGCACCAACCAATACTAATTTTGCCGGTGTAAAAGCACCGCGTGCTGCAGCGCTAATTCCATAAATAAGCAAAAGACTTATACCAGCACCAACAAAAGATGCCGCCAACAAGCCTAATTGCGACATGGCTGGAAAAAAGGCGAAGCAAATGGCGATGGCGAAGCCTGAACCGGCATTCAGCCCAAGCAAGCCGGCATCAGCCAACGGGTTGCGGGTTACACCCTGCATAATTGCCCCCGCCACCGAAAGTGCGGCACCAACAATTACTGCTACCAAAACCCGTGGCAAGCGTAACTCCCAAATAATCTGATGTGGCAGCAAACTCATGTCTGGCGCAAAAATTGCCTGCCATACTGTTGCCAAATCAAAATTTGCCGCCCCTAAAGAAATAGATAATGCAACGGCAAAAAGCAGTAAGACAATTCCAATCAGAATCGTCCACACTGCTTTCACATAATTATTTTTGGTTGTTATCTGTGTGCCCTTGCTCATGTCAATTAATTACTCCCTGTTGTTGTTCCGGTAAAGCTATCAACAATCATGTCAATTTGCTTATCCAAAGAGATAAAGTCAAAAGCACGAAACACATCAGAATCAACTTCATAAACCATATTATTTTTTACAGCATCTAAGCTTTTCCAAACACTGCTATCTTTCAATTGATTAGTTAAATCTTCAGCTTGCCATTGCAATAAGAAAATTCGGTCGCCGGCATATTCAGGTACAACTTCCATTGCAATCGGTGCAAAAATAACTTTTGCATCAATCAATTCTTTCTGCACGCGTTCAGGTGCTTTGAATCCCAGATCATTGTACAATAGACCACCACCGCCTTGAGTATTACCTTGAACATATATGTCACTAGGGAATACATCAAATACCGTAACCACAACACCCTCATCAATATATGATTGTAATTTTGTTTTTGCTTCAGCAATACGAGCATCAAATGCATTTAATACATTTGTTGCAGCATCTTGCCAACCGGTTACTTCGCCTAATAAAGTCATTCGCTCAGTATTCGTATAATTTGATGGTGTAATATAAATAGTCGGTGCAATCTTAGAATACTGTTCATACTCAGATTCACTCATTGTGATAATCAGATCTGGCTCTAACTCAGCAACTTTTTCAAAAGATACCGCTCCATAATCACCAACATTGGTTACATTATCAACCAGTCCTGCAAATTGCGGACTCTGTAACAACAAATTAGTTCCCCCGACCGGTGTAATTCCCATCGCTAGCAAGTCCCCCAAGAAATAATCAGTAACAATCTTCTCAGACTTTATCGGAATTTCAATAGTTCCCTTTTCTGACTCAAACGTACGTGTTTCTTGAGTTGGTGTAGATGTACATGCAGCAAGACTCACTGCAACTAATACAAGCGCCATAAAACCACTTGCTTTCTTGATAAAACTCACGTTATTCACTTCTTTCCCTAAATTGGAACGATTCCAATTTAATACTCGTTTCATTTTTGTGATTTATGTAACAATAAATCCCAGCTCTATTAAAATAACATAGTTCTCGATACGAAGTCAAACAAAATCGTAATAATTCTGATTTAGCTTATTTGTGAAGCTTTCCTACTGAGAATTAGTGATTAATTAAATTTTTCTGATATATATTTATTCACCAAAAGATTATAATATTTCGCTCAAATATGGTAATTTAATGGTATAATTTGACTAAAAATGTGATGAACAGAATAAAACCAAAAAGGAGGAAGCACTTTGCAACAAACTAATGATTTTACCAAAAAGCTAGGCGCAACTTTTCATCAAATCCGAATCAATAAAAGAATGTCGCAGACTCAAGTGTGTGCCGATAAATTTACCCAACCAACATTGGCAAACATTGAGAAGGGCAACATTCGTACCTCATATGAAAACTGCATTCATATTGCCAATCAATTAAACATTGGCCTTGATGAACTCAACTACTTAGTAAACAATAGTAAAAACACCCCAGTTGAAGAAATCAACTCATTAATGCGCGGCTTTTCTGATGCGCACACCAAAGAGCGATATGAACAAATACAAAAACTATGTTTGAAATATTATAAAGCTACTGGCAACCAAGCCTTTAAACAACTTTATAAATTAGTATCTGCTCGTAAAATCTATATTGAAGATTTTGATATTAACCAGTCCAGAGCTCTCATCCTCGAAATATGGGATGAACTAAAAGAAATGGATAAATGGTACTTTTTTGAATTACGTCTTTTAGCCTCTGTATTTCTTGCATTACCCTACGAGTCAGCAATTGCTGTTGCTAAACGAGCAATTGCCGACCTTGAAACATATAATCAAATTTTTGAAACCCGAGAAATTCAAGTAAAATTTTTAATCAATGCAGCCCTGCTTTCAAATATGGAACACCGATATAATGAAGCAATCATCTGGAGTAAAAGAGCACTGGACTTCGCATACACCAACAATTTGACCTCGTTTCTATCAGGTGCTTACTACCAGCTCTTCATGTCTCACTATCAAAACAATGATAAATCCGGCGCCGAATCAGCTTTGCACCAAGCCATCGTACTTGCATTTATGCACAAACACCAGCATGTGTTGAAAAAATGGCGCAGTCAGGCAAAAAATATTTGCCGCTATCCCGAAGAAAAATTTGATATCTTGATTGAAAAAATATCACAGTTTCTAGAAAAAATATAGTTTAAAAGAGAGCTATGTAAACATAGCTCTCTTTTCTCATTCTCCATCAACACTTACTCGCGAATCAATATAGCTGTTAAACTTGTCCAGAATCGCCTGATTGTCCCAATCATACTTCGCAGCATTCTGCTTATATCTTTTAATCCGTTCCGGATCCTCTAATACTTTTTTTAACCCTACATAGAAGTCAGTTCGGTTGTTATCAACAATCCAGCCATTCACATCCTGATCAATAATTTCTTCAATTCCGGCAACGTTTGTTGAAACAACCGGTGTACCGCAAATTAAACTTTCAATACAAACGGTAGGTAATCCTTCATATTTAGACGAAAGCACAAATAAATCTGCTGCCCGCATAAATTTATATGGATTTTGTTGCATACCCCAGAATGTAACCGTATTTTCAACATTCAGCGTTTTAGCTAACAGCTTCAATGGCATCTCTTCTACGCCACTGCCGACAATATGCAGATGATGGGGGATGCCATCATCTAAAATTTTACTGTGAGCCCAAATCAACCGCTCAAAGGCTTTTTGCCGGAACATTCGCCCACAGGCAACAATATTAATCCCTTCAGGTTCAAAAGAAAATTCTTCTTTCTTCTGCTCACTAATTCGCTCAACTTGTTGCAAATTATATAAAACATCAGTTATACCAGATAAACTCGGAAACTGACCATCAATTGAATTCTTTACCTTTGTCGAAACACAATAAATTTTATCAAACTCACGCATGACCTTAGAAAAATTAATAAATCCGGTTGCTCTAAAATCAAAAACATCAGCGTCAAAATGAATCCAAGCCAGACGCAACGCTTTAGTCTTTCTGGCCGCCATAAAGTTTGGTGCCCCGCCCCAATCAGAAAAGGCAACCTCAATATCATAATCATCACCAAGCTTACGATTGATTACCCAACGTGCTAATCTAGGCATTGACCCCAAAAGCCAAACGAAAAACATTGTCACTGGCGAAACAGTTTGAAAAGGAAGCAACTTAATTACATTTACGCCTTCGGGCAAAAGATATGAAACATCATCTTTTTGAGTTAAACTCAACACATCAATATCATATTTATCTTTAATATGATGAATCAGATTAATCATAACCCGTTCCGTTCCACCCATTGATAATGAGTAAGTCATAAATACAATTTTTTTCTTCTTTTGCATAAACTCTTGCTCCTTGCGTCTACTTTACATAAATTTGTTTTTCAGTAATAATGCGATCTATAGCAACATCGAACGACTCTATCGGTAATTCCTCTACCTTCTGTACATCGAAAGCAACACCAATCGTTGGCAACTTCACATCTGCCAAATAACGATCATAATAACCGCCTCCATAGCCTAAACGGTACCCCGATTCAGTAAATGCCAACAGTGGTACAACAACTACATCCGGAGTAACTGCTGCTTGCAGAAGATGCGGCTCACGCTGGCCAAAGAAGCCCACCTTATGTTCGTCAGTCATCTCAGCAAAAACCATTTGCTTACCCTGAACTCTTGGAAAAACAAATCGCTTGCCACTCTGATATAACAGCGGCAAAACATCTACTTCACTGCCAATCGGCCAAAATATTGCGATGATTTGGCCATTATTAAAAATTGGGTCACAGTAGATTTGCTGGCAAATCTGCTGTGACCATTGCTTGCGCTTATCTATAGGAATAGCATCACGAATTGCTTTTGCTTTATCCCTTAATTGCTGCTTGCTTTCCATCACTATCGATACATACGATAAGATGTCAGTTGAATATTATTTTCATTAATGAAATCCATTAATTCTGGGTCGGTTAATACTTCAACTTCTTTAGTACGATAATCTGAATAAGAAGAGATTGAACGTAACTCATCATCAACAACAGCAGGATGCGTCATAATATCAACAACAATATCATCAGGTAATTCATTGATTGAATCAATTAAACCTTGAACTGATACGCCTTCTTGGTAAAAATCACCAATCATTGTATCCGGTGACTGAATTCCTGCCGCTGCAGCTTTTCCCTCAGTAAACAACGGACGGATTGGTAAATCAAATTCTTTAGCAATTTTCAGGGTAACATCATCAATACCTGGAACGCCGTGAGAATGATGATGACTATCAATATGAGTCGGAACAAGCCCTGCTGCATAAAATTTTTTTATTTGCGCACGATACTCTTGTTCAACTTCATTTAAATCATAACCGGCTAAATCTTGTAAATTTTGCTTATAAAGGTCGCCGTTTTCATCAACAATATTAGTCAAGCCTTCAGTTAAAGGCTTACCCATACGAATGTTTAAGTGAACGCCAATTGGTAAATCAGGATATTTTTTGGCAAGTTCAATTGCATAATCAGTTGACTCTCCCAAGTTCATCATCATTGTTGTCGATGTTACAATACCATTTTTCCATGCTTCAACAATTCCATTTGAAACATTTTTTGTTAAACCAAAGTCATCTGCATTTACAATAATTTTTTTCATAGTCGTTTTCTCCTTACATAGTATTATTGATCTTCAGTCGTCCTAGTATCTGCGCGATTATCTGTATGCAAAGCTCAGCATGCTCATAAACCTTCTTAAAACTACCGTGAGTCATTCAATTGTGATCTCTTAACTCATTTAAAAACATGATAAAACTCTATTGTTAGGAACGATATAATTGTACCACATATTCGCTTGCTTGGGTTATCTAATTTTGGTTGAAATATTTCGCCAATTGTTCATCTATCTTACGATTGTCCCATTCGAATGCAGGGGCCGGATTCATCTTGGTAATTGTCTGTGCTAATTTTATTGCCGAATCCACCTGATAAATTTCATCCTGCGGCAGGTCTTCAAGATACTCTTGATTACGTACCAAAATTGGCAAACGATAACATTTTGCTTCTAATGCTATCACCGGCATTCCCGCTGTAATCGCAGGTATTATTAAAGCATTTACACTTTGATAAAAAGCAGCTAAATTTTGTTGTTCACCCCAAAAGGTTACTGCCATAGACTTAGCTTGTTTTTGTAACTCCTTACGAAGTGAGCCTTCACCGATAATATGCAAATGGTTATCCGCATTTATTGGGCGAATCCATTCCAACGCTTCACGGATTCCGCTATGTTCTTCCAAATTACCAATAAACAAAAACTCATATTTTGCGGAGCGTTCAATCATTTCATCATTTTTTTGCGGGCACTCAAAGTAATTATTTATTACTTCTGATGTAATACCATATAACTTATTCACTTTACGACTAATGTGGCTGGCAATAGCAATTGAATTATTGAATTGTGATAACGCTTTGATAAACTGGCGTTTGTTATAAAATAAACCAAATCGAGTTGCTGTCGGATCATTGTGGAACCAAGCAAGCTTAGCAAGCTTTTTAGGAGCACCCAGGCCTATTAAAAGAAATGGCAAAATTGTTCCATAGGCAACTACTAAATCAAAATTGGCCACAGCCAACTTTTGATTATACATGTCCTGCCAAAAAGATGTTCGCCGCAGATTAAAATAATTCGTTACCATAACCAATGGTTGCTGCAAATCTTTATCCAGAAGTGAAATAATTTCAATTGATTCATCAAACTCATATTCAATATCTACACCAAAATGCGCAATGGTAATGCTCGCCACATCTGACCAACGCTTAGTTAATGCAAGCAAGGCCGTCGCCTCATCATTTTTCGATAGGTTGTTAATTACAAATAATATTTTTTTCATACTTCTTGCTCCATTAGCCAATTTGAATACCATGCAAGCGCATCATCATAACCAAAGCCCTTCATCGCCATCCGTTTCAGGAATTGATTCCGTTGCTCAAATTCACCATCATATTTCTGTACTAAAATAATAATCTTAGCTGCCTGTTTTTGCAGCGCATCATTTTGCCGATCAGAATTCCATTCGATAATAGCAATTGCACTGCGAACATCATCGGTGTAGAAACCCTTTTGAATAAGCTTTTGTTGTAACTTTTGGGTGAAATTCCACTTAGAATCTTTATTGCTCTTACGCAAAGCGCGGCCAATCAATTTTTGAATCTTTTCTTCCTGCTCCTCTTTACTGTAAACCAGAATAGCATCTTGAATTAAATCAGTGCCAATCTTTAATTTTTTTAAATGATCAATAAGTGCTTTCGGTCCCTTATCACTCAATAAAATCTGCTCTCGGACATATGCTTTTGCAAAGGCAGCATCATTTAAGTATCCTTGCTCTTCTAACTTTGAACATACCTGTGAAACAACTGGAGCTGAAACTTCTCGCTCTAGCAAATACTTCATCATCTCTGATTTCGCCCGCATTCTGTAGCCTAAATAACGAACTGCTTTTTGATATGCACGAACATATTCTTGTTGCTTGCTGGCATCACGCAATGATGCTTCTTCAATTTCTCCGGTTGATAAAAACCCATGTTTAACCAGTGCATCCTGATCAAGCAGCAAACTCTCTTCGCTGCCGTCATCATATTGCACTTCAACGGTATACCAAAGATTATCTTTTGTGTGAATTTTACAAATTTTTGCCATCTGATATAACCTCTTTCTATACTTCATCTTTAAGTTTACTACATACAATCGTTAAAAACTAGATACAGAAAAAGCAAGTTCCTTAAAATTACTTGCTTTTCTCATTCTTAATATCATTTAATACACTCTTTACAATTGCTTCTGACGCATGGGGATGTCGAAGACTATCATAGGCCTTCTGCATTTTTATAAGTTTATCGGGATCAGAGACGAGCTTTACCGCGGCAGCTGATGCAGCCAAAGCAGTCTTCACAGTTTTAGTTGCACCACGCTTAGTAAAAAACTCAGCATTATCGCCTTCCTGTCCTGGCAAAGGTCGAATAAAAATTGCTGGTGTTTTAGTCATTGCTAGCTCACTCACGGTAATACCACCAGGTTTAGTAATAACCACATCAACCGCATGATAGATATCAGAGACATTATCAACATATCCAAGCGAAACTACTCGACCGGGATATTTATTTGCAATAACATCAATTTTATCCTGCAGACTCTTATTACGTCCGGCAATAAATATAATATCAATACCTTCATTTTCTAAAACTGTTTCCAAGCAAGGACCAAAGTTAGGCATCACATTATTTGCCCCAGCCATAAACAGAATATGCTTATGTTCGGGATTCATTCCATATTGAGCATAAACTTGCTCTACATCTGGTGTTTCCTCAAACTGTGGTCGCACCGGAATTCCGGTCACTTCAAATTCCAAGTTCTGTCCTGCTAATCTTTTAGGCACCATTTGTTTAATGCGTTCATCAGCAATAAAATAACGCTTAACATGACTATCAAACCAAAGTGGATGTGCTGTATAATCGGTAATCAGCATATACACCGGTATATTAATCATCTGTGTTTTCGCCAAGTTAAAAAAATCAGGAACCGGAAAAGTACCGATAACCGCATCGGCATTGAATGCCTTAATCTGAGACATCGCCGGCTTTAATCGCCCGGTTCGTAAAACAAACCGTGAAATCGGCAAAATCGGTGGCGTTCCCACAAAATTATAACTCATTTTATAAATTGAATGCAGCCATGTACGATACATTTGTTTATACCCATCTTGTGTCATCCGAGTAATATACGGATGCAATTCCGTAGCTGAATCGTAACACATAACCTCACAGCCATTTGCCTCAAACGCTGCTTTTAAAGTATTTGCAGCTTGAAGATGACCATTTCCAAACGGCGCTGTTGCAATTAATATTCTTGGTTTCGTCAAATTAACACCCCTAATTTTCTTCTGCCAAAACTGACCAACTATTTTTAACGTAATTAACACCTGACAATACTGTCAATAACACTGAAATCCAAAGTAATACCAGCGCGACAACATTCATCGCTGGACTAATATTCTGAATTCCGAATAAGTAGACAAATAAACTAATAAATTGAGAAACTGTTTTAAGCTTACCAAACATATCAGCGGCAATAACTGTTCCCTTACTTGCGGCAATCATTCGTAATGAAGCAACAATAAATTCACGCGTCAACATAATCAACGCCGGAATATAAATCATGCTCCCATCTTGAATCAGCAAGAAATATGCACTAAACACCAAAACTTTATCAGCAATTGGATCAAGGAACTTACCAAATTCTGTAATCATGTTATATTTTCGAGCAATATAACCATCAACAAAATCAGTAATTGTTAAAATAACAAATAAGATTGCACTAATCAGCTGCCCCAAACTAATCCCCCATAAAATCGGTTCAACAATCGGAACCGCCCAAAAGATTAATACAAAAGGGATAAAAATAATTCGGGCAATAGTAATTTTGGTTGGTAAACTAAACATTTTTTATTCTCCTTAACACTACTGTGGCTTATTATATCACAAATTCTCTATCTGCTAAAGAGCAGATATCAACTGGTTACTCTCAATAAAGTACAGGTAACCGGCAACATCACGGCCGGGATAAGCTTGCTTCAAAGCTCTCATATATAAAGCCAGCTGGATTTTATAACGCGCCAGTAACTGCGCTTCATTAGTATTCTCGCCAACCATATCAGTCTTATAATCAACTAAAATAATCCGCTCCGGTAACTCAAGTACAACGTCCATAATCCCCTGGACTAAAACCGGCACGCTGGCCCCTTGCCAATCAGGGTAAACTTCCTTAGCCTCAACCAGCAAACTAAACGGCAACTCCTTACGAACCCGGGACGCACGACGCATCCAGTCACTCACCTCCGAGTGAAATAAAGTTTCCAACTGCTCATATTGAACAGTAGCAACTGCCTGTTCGCTAATCTTTTGTTCTTTGGCTAAATCCGACAGAAAATTCGCAAAATTTTCTGCATTCCAGTCTCTGCTAAAATCAATATGCTGCAAAACATTATGATAATAAATCCCTCTTACCCGAGGATCAGCCAAACCTCGCTCGCTAATGAAACCAGGTTCAGCAAATTGAATACTTGCTCCATGTAATTGTTCAGTCTGTTCACCTAAGTACACCGCTTGCGCCATACGTTTGATTTCCGATACTGACTGCTTAGCATAATGTTCCGTTTGTTCAATAAATGGGTAAGTAAAATCAAACGAATTCAGTACTTCAGCAACATGCCCTTCATTAAACCCACTGCTAGGAAATTCTGTGCGCGATTTCAATTTAGCCCCAGCAATAAGCTGCTCACGTAAAGCCTCTTTGGCATTAATAACTTGATATTGTAACTTAACGCCATATTGACTCCACTCTTCAACCTGAATCGGATTACCGGCAAAAATCGCAAAACTATTATGTCGCGCAACCGCACGTAAAATCCAGTCACTATATCGTCGACTCTCACGCACAAGGTGAAATGGCAAATTCCATTCTGGAATAATCATTCGTTGTAAATACTTATGCTCAGCAACATTATCCAAAGTCATCGTCATAATTACTTTTTCCTGAGCACGAGTTAATGCTACATAAAACACCCGTAACTCTTCGGCAATTAATTCAGTTCGCTTCATATCTTTAATTACTTGCTGCGCTAAAGTCGTCATTTTATAACGTTCATCAAGATTCACATATGACAAAGCAATACCCAAATCCTGATGGACAAAACAATCACCACGTAAATCACTAATGTTCATTTGCTTCTGCAAATCAGCGAAAATAACTACTGGAAACTCTAGACCTTTTGAAGCATGGATTGTCATAATCCGCACAACATCTTCATTATCAGTAACGGTACGGGCATTATTTAAATCCTTGTTCATCTCCTGCAATCTGCCAATAAGTTTATTAAACTTGAACAGACCGCGATATCCGGACTGTTCAAAACTTTTCGCCCGATTTAACAAGATGTCTAAATTTGCCTGACGCAACTTACCATTCGGTAACCCGCCAACAAATTGGTAGTATTGAGTCTCAGTATATAATTGATTAATGAAGTCAGATAGTGGTTGAAGACGCACTGATTGTTGCCACGAACGAATTTTAGCAAGAATGTCTGTTAGCTTTATCGCAAGCGGCATTTCCGAAAACTGCTGCAAGTATTCACTTGCCCGCTCGTACATTGTTCCATGCTCACTTCGCACTTTAATCGTTAATAACTCATTTTCATCAAGCCCAAAAATTGGTGAGCGCAATAATCCAACAAAGGCAATATCCTGATAAGGGTTATCAATAACTTGTAACAGCGACAGCATATTACGTACTTCCGTTGAGTTAAAATAACCACCTAAAGTTTCCGAGTACGCCGGAATTTCCAAACGCCGCAATTCCGCCTCAAGCTGACCAACCAAGGCTCCACGTGAACGGGTTAGCACGACAATGTCTTTCGGCGTTACCGGCCGCATTGCTTTTGTCCGCTTATCAAACACTTCAAAACCACTTGTCAGCAACTGCTCAACCTTAGCACCAATCACTTGCGCCTGGGTCTTATCCTTCGAGCTTATCGCTAAGCTCTCTTCATCCTCATCATCACCCTGCATATCAATAAACAGCAACTCGGTATCCATGCTTGCTTCCGGATATTGCTTATTACCGAGATACAACTGAGCTGCATCATCATAGACAATACCATCAAATTGACTGCCAAATAGTTGCTTACATAAAAAGTTAGCCGTATCCAAAACTTCACTGCGACTTCGGAAATTATAGTTCAAATCAATACGCAAGTTCTCACTTGCATCATCAACCCCAAAACGCTCATACTTAGCTTGAAACAAACTCGGGTCAGCCATACGAAACTTATAAATAGACTGCTTCATATCGCCAACCAAAAATAAACTCGTCTCACTGCCGAGCATCATCTGAATAATTGCCTCCTGCACACCATTAGTATCCTGATACTCATCAACCAAAATCTCCTTAAACCGTTGTTGATACAATGCTCGTACATCAGGAAACTCACGCAGCAAACGCAACGTGTAGTGTTCAATATCATTAAAATCCAATAAAATTCGTTCCGCTTTTCGCTGTTTAAATTGTGCATCATATTGCTTCACCAATTCAATCAACTGATGCAAATGCGGCAACACCGCCTTACTCTGCCGCTCATGTAACTCAGCAGTAAAAACTCCATAATCATCACGCAAATGATTCATCGTCTTCTTCAGCTCAGCAAATCGATCCTTCGCCTGCTCCTGCTCAAGACTCTTATCATCCGCCGAAACCCGTGGCATTCGCCCCCAATCATAACTTACCAACTGAAGCCGAATATCTTCCCAATCCTTTTGAGCCGTGATTAACGATGCTTGCTCATAATGTTTGAAGAAAAAAGCTTGATAGCCCTCGGGAATTCCTGGTGACTGACTCAACTCGAAAAAACTGTCCGCAATCGAACGAGCGCTTTCATAGATATACGATTTAGCCTGGTGAACAAGCAATTGCTCATCAATTGCTTGTTCACTCATCAGTAACACACGCTGATAAACCGTATCCAACCAATCTAAGCCATCTGCCTGAGCTTGGACCAAACGATAAACCATCATAATAAAATCTGCTAACTGATCATCATTACGCGTCGAAGTATAATGGTCTACAAACGAAAGAAAGTCCTCACTTGCATCCGCATATGCTTGCTCCAAAGTCTCACTCATCGCCTCATCACTTAACAACTGCAGCTCAACATCATCACCAATTCTAAAATTCGGGTCAATACTCAACAAATAATACTGTTGCCGGATAATTGTCAAACAAAAAGCATGAAACGTTGAAATATCAGCCGATTCTAACAACATCAATTGCTCCGCCACAAAAGCGTCCTGTTTGTCTAAGTCCTCCAGCGCGCTCCGAACCCGCGCCTTCATCTGACTTGCTGCTGCATTAGTAAACGTCAACACAAGCAACTGACTAATATCCAACTGCTCATCAATAATTCGCCGGATAATCCGCTCAACCAGCACCGCTGTTTTCCCGGATCCTGCCGCGGCTGCAACTAAAACCTGTTTGTTGCGCGCTGCAATCGCGCGCCACTGATCATCAGTCCACTGACTATTCACTGGTTTTGCCATCATTTGCCTGCACCTCCATTTCCATCTGTGATAACGCCTCTTGCTTGCTCTTATTATGAACAACCTTCGGCTGGTTCAAATAGCGGTCATATTGACAAACACTACGGAATTTACAATATGTACACGCCTTCGGAACATCTTTACTCACTTCTTGAACCGGTTCAATTGTGGTAACACCATCCCAAATCGCGCGCCCGCTCTCCTTGTACTTCATTCTGGTAAAATCAATTAAAGTAGTAAAATCATCTTCATTCATAATCCGACTACCATTTTGATCAAAATGACCATCACTCTTCAGCTTTGCCGGCACAATTAACGACTTCGCACTGGCAGTCAGCTGATCATCCATTGCCATAGCAAGTTCGGGATTATCAACAATAAAACCATTCATGGTATAACTACTCTTAATCAAATCCATCGGCGGTGCTCCGTCGATAGATTTGATACTTTGATCAATACCAAAGTATAACATTCCTGCATTCTTGCTATCAGGATAATTCTGCAATAAAACATCCATATATGTAGGCATTTGCAGATTCAATCCATAATACATATCAGCAAAAGAAAAAGTATGTCCGCTCGACTTATAATCAATAATTCGCCAGTACTGTTGACCATCTTCCACCAGCTGGTCAACACGGTCAATAACACCATTAATCTGCATGAGATGGCGGTCATCAATCGGATATACTTGTGCAGGTAACTTACCATATGTGCCACCAAAACGCACTTCACTGAATTGTTGCTTAAACTTAGAATGTTCATCTTGAAATGCCAACATCTGAATTGTTTGATTCAAAGTCTCACGCACTTTTTTTATAAAATATTGTGCTCGTGCTGACTGCATAAAAATGCCATATTGCGCCAACGGGGCATGTTTTTCTAAATATGTTTGCACATAATCCATAATCTCGGCATCACCAAGTTCGGCAAAACGCCGATTATTAGCAAGTAATATGCCACTCACATATTCAATACATTGATGAAATAACAACCCATAAATATTCGCTTGTACCTGTGCTGTAATTGGCTCAGCCAATTGTAACACTTGCCGCGAATAGTATTGAAACGGACAATTATAAAAACTCTCAATACTACTTACACTACCGTTTAACGTTGTACCAAAACGTGCTTCTAATAATTCATTATTCAGGGCAACTGTCTGATTAGCAAAAAAGACACTATCCTGCATTTTTTCCAACAAAGCCGGATTTTGTTTCAATAAATAATTATAGATTGTCTGATTAATCAAACTCATTGTCCCGGTTTGCTGATACAGCTTCAAACTGCGCACAAACTCCGGAATCGCGGCAACAACAGTTTTACCAAATCTTATGTTACCGCTGACTGGCTGCTCTGCAACTCCCAAATATTTCAATGACTGAATAATGTATGACGGTTGTTTTTCAGTTTCGCCATTCACACCATCAGCAAGCAAATAACTAATCGAAAGTCCTTTGGATGCACTGCATAAAACTGTGTACAACGCAAACTGTTGCGCCCGCAACCCAGAATCCAGCGTCGGTAAATCAACCGCAAACTCTTGAAGTTGCAGCCGCTCCTTATTATGAATAATCCCTGAATCAGTTTGGATTTGTGGCACATCACCTTCATTTACACCGAGCACAAATGCATACTGAATTCCAAAACTATATGCTCCACTTCCGGCACTGCTTGCCATCTGGAAACGAGAACGTTCAAAATCACCTACTAATACCTGGTCAAAACTTGGGGGAATAATAGCAAATTGCAAAGATTCAATTCCGGTTTCAAACATCGCTAAAAAGGCATCCATTGCCAATTCATCATTACCTGCAACTTGCACATAATCATCCAATAGCTGCACAAACTGCTGCCAAACAGCTTGGTGTCTTCTTGCTAAAACTAAGTCCTGGCTACTTGCCGCCATCGCTTCAAGGCGCTCAGCAACACCGCACCCCTTCAACCATATAAACAGTTCTTGTAATGCCTGCCGAATTGTTTTCGCTTCCGCAAAAACAGCCTCAAACGCAATTAGCGGTTGGACAATCTGCCCGCGCAGATTTTCAACCCATAAGCTTTTTTCCTCATCGACCTCACCAATAAAACCATTTCTGGTCTCATGCCAAAGCCATGGCTGCTCACTCTGCCAGTCACGCTTCCCAGTCTTACCATATAACTGACAATAAACTTCTAAGCGGGCAACATCATCATCGCTCACATCTAAAAATCCAGTTTTTAAAATTCGCAACAATTCGACCGTCGACCACTTACTCTTAACCAAAGCAATCGCAGCATGAATAAACTCTAAAAACGGATGATATAACATACTCTCCTTAACATCAAGAAAATATGGAATCCCATATTCAGTAAAAGTTGAACGCAATAAATCAGCATACAAACCCTTTTGCGGAACATACACCGCAATTTGTCCATAACGAACCCCGCTCTGCACTAAAGTACGAATCTGTTGAGCAACTCCCTGCAACTCGTCACGGCGATCCACAAACGGAGTAATCTTTACTGCATCACCGATTAAATCTTGACGCAACCCTAAACTTAAATACTGCTCCAAAGCCGCCAAATCAGGCGCCGCTTTAAATCGCGCCAGGCCAGGCTCACCCATTCTTATAACTGAAGACTCAATTTTATATTCTTGAATACCGCGGAGAAATCGCGCATAAGTCTTGTCGGTCATAGCAAACAAACCAGTCGGTGTTGCCGCTTCCTCACTCACCGTCAACACCAGCGTCACCGTAGCCGCACAGCGCATTAATTGGTCAACAATAATATGTTCCTGTTCATTTAAACTGTGGAACCCATCAATATAAATATGGGTTTGTCTTACCCATTCAGACTGCTCAATATGACTTGCCAGCAATGAATAATAATCTGCATCCAAAATATATTGATCACCTAAAAATTCGCGCACCTTATCAGCAAGAAATGCCAAATCAAATAGCTTATCAGCCAACAACTGATTATTTAACGGCAACTCAGCAATAGTATGCAAATCAATCACCGCGTTACTACTCTCTTGAATAAAAGCAATAATCTCATCAATCAAACCTAAAGACACTCGCTCCTTAGTAAATACCCGCAACTCACTTTGGTACTCATATAAAAATTTTCTAACCAATAAACGTAATCCCTGTTTATCAATCAACTCTTTAGACAAGCCGCCGGTTTCCTGCAAAATCCGAATCGCCAAACGCTTAAAGCCCAAAACCTGGGTATCAAAAAGCACCCCGTTAGTACGGCGAATCAATTCATACTCGGTTTGAAACGACATCTGTTCCGGCACCAAATAAAGCACCTGTTCTTGCTGCTTAATTCTCTGCTCTATCTGCTCAAAACAAAAGCTGCTTTTCCCTGAACCACTTCGCCCAAGCACAAACGTAACCGCCACCGCACTCAACTCCTTTTCCTACTTATTGTATCACAGAATCTATTCGCAACGAAATCAAAAAACGACCACAAAAGGTGGTCGAAAAATGAAATTTCGCTAAATACGCGAATTATGAAAAAACTAGTTTATCAATGCGAAATAATTAACAAACCTAATCCTGCCAAAGTTGAGCCAACAGCTCATAACTACGTAACTTCGCCGCCGGTTCAAATACATCGGTAGCAATCACCAACTCATCCGGCGCAAAGCGCTCAACAAAGGCATCCATCTGTTCACGTACTCGAGCTGAATCGCCAACAAAAGTATACTTCATCCGTGATTCAAGCATCTCCTTTTCAAGTGGCGACATTAATAAATCCACACCGCTCATCGGCGCATCAATTTTCCCGGGAATACCGCGCATCATCTTTACCCAGCGCATAATTGAAGAAGATCTTAAAAATTCAGCCTCATCATTATCATCGGCCACCAACACATTCAAAGTTGCCATTGTATAGGGCTCCTTCAAAACGCTCGATGGCACGAAATTATTACGATACCAATCAAAAGCATCCTCTAAGTTCTCTGGGGCAAAATGACTGGCGAACGCAAATGGCAAGCCCAGTTGCGCCGCTAACATCGCACTATAAGTACTTGACCCAAGTAAGATTAATGGCACCTGCAAACCATGCCCGGGAACTGCTTGCACTCCATTCACTCCGGAATCAGAAAAGTACTGTTGCAACTCAGCAATCATTGACGGAAACTTATCCACATTACTCTGCAAATCGCGCCGCAATGCTCGCGCCGTCTTCATATCTGTCCCCGGCGCACGCCCAAGTCCTAAATCAACTCGCTCTGGAAACAATGTCGCCAATGTACCAAACTGTTCAGCTACAACAAGCGGCGCATGGTTAGGCAACATAATTCCGCCGGCGCCAAGCCGGATTCGACTTGTCGCCGCCCCTAAATAAGCAAGTAACACTGAAGTTGCCGAACTCGCAACTCCTGCCATGCCATGATGTTCAGCAACCCAATATCGAAAATAACCCTGCTCCTCAGCCAATTGAATCAGAGCCTTGCTCGTCGCAAAAGCATCTGCTTCACCAAATCCCTCACGAACCGAAGCTAAATCCAAAACCGTCAAAGGAATATTTTGTTTCATACTATTACCACCTTTCCTCAATTATACCATAGCTACAGAAAAAGACTGTCTAAGCAGTCTTTTCAATATTTTTCAATTTTCTAAATCGGCAATAATAATATCTATTGTATCTTCATTATACCCATACAGCTTAAATTTTTGAGTCTCACCGCTACTTCTTCTGCGAACAACAATAACCAATCCCGAAGCAATAGGCATTCTCCTCAACCTAAATTCACGTGTCATAACATCAAAATCATAATCTATTTTGCTAAATTGACGCACTTCACCAATAACCGGCGTAATTGTCAATATTCCATGTTGATATTGCATCTTCCCAAATTTAGTTATGTAAGCATAACCAAGATAAATCAATATAACTGGTACCGCCATAATATACAAAACTATATTTTCGTCTGAAAGTACCTTCAAGTATACAGACATAATAACCCAAAGTACTATTGCTATACCAAAGCCTGCGAAAGCTTGCATAAATACTATTCTCATTATTGCCCCATTTGATTTCTCGTACATAAAAATCCTCCAATTATGGAATTATAATAAAACAAACCCACATAAACCGATAGCTATTCCAAATAACTTTTATACTGATAATGACTGTCCTGCAATTCTTTACGATACATCTTCCAGTTTGGCATCCATTGACTAAACAAATCATAATAATTCTTAGAATGATCAGCATAAATAAAATGCAACAACTCATGGACAATCACATAGTCAAGCAAAATCTGGCGATGCAAAATCAAAGCCAAATTCAACGTCACCTTCGCGCGCCCGGGATTACACACGCCAAAACGAGTTTTCATCAATCTAATATGTAATTCCGGATTAGGAATATTCAACGCCGCAAGTTTTTGATGACAAATTTGGAGCCGCTCCGTGAAAACCCGTCGCGCCTCTTTGCGGTACCAAGCAATCACCTGCAACCGCAACTTATCCCGCTCACGCTCGACTGACCAAATATGAGCGACATCACCATCAAGTACCACCTTAGTACGTCCGCGTTCAAGATAATGTATTTGAATAGTATAAATCTGTCCCATGTATTCAAGCGGTGCGCCATCGCTGATTACCAATCGCTTCATCGCCCCAAAAAGCGCCTGTTTTTTTACAATCCAAGCTTCTTTTTGATTAATAAAATCCTCAATCCGCTTCATTGACATAAACAATGGGGCCTTCACATGAACCCCATGTTCATCAACCCGAATCGTTAATTGCCGGACCGCCTTGCGTTCAAGTTGATAATCAACCATCTATTCAACCCCAGTAAAAGTAATATCAGTAATTGCCCGCACCTGATCAAGCAAGCGAATCATATTTAGTGACTTCTCATATGGCATAATATCATTTTCAAGCGCACCACTTAAAATCGTTTCCGCAAATGCTTTTATCTCATGTCCAAGCCATAAATCATCTTCAACCTCGTACACCTTCTCAACACCATCACGATCAATTAATGTAAATGCCTTCGCTGCTGTCCATGGCTTATGCAAAATAATTGAACCTTCGCTGCCCATTATAATAGCTTGATTTAATGTCTGTGAATCCATAGTACAATAAGAAACTGTTTGAATACTGTCATCATGATTTGTGCCAAATGTAACCGCACCATCAACATTCCAAACATTCATTCGCTTTTCAGCCCAAACCGATTGTGGCCGACCACAAAGGTCCGATACTAAAAACGCATTATAAATGCCCATATCCATTAATGCACCACCAGCTTGGTCCGGTCGATGCTTATGTGCCTTCGTACTAATCTTACCATCAAAAGAATGTACCGCCTGAACTTCGCCAATAACTCCGTCTTCAATAAGTAACTTAGCTTCGCGATAAATAGGATTAAACCCAACCGTCAAAGCCTCCATAAACAACTTCCCATTGCTTTTAGCAGTATTAACAACATTTTGCAGTTGCAACTCACTCAATGCTGCCGGCTTTTCACAAAGAACATGCTTCCCCGCCGCCAGCGCTTCAATTGAATAACTTGAATGAGTTGGATGGAATGTTGCAATATAAACTGCATCAATATCGTCATCCTGCAACATATCTTCGGCACTCTCATACACCTTAGGAATTAAAAACTCATTAGCAAACTTGGTCGCATTTTCCAACGTCCGCGAAGTAACTGCCACCAATTCTACTAAAGAAATATTCAAAGCATCACGCGCAAAAGCATGAGCAATCACACCGGAACCAATAATTCCAAACCGAACCTTCTTCATACACAACACCTCTTCCTAAATTACCTTATATTATAACAGCTTTCTAAGCAAAACCATATACAAAAAAATCGGTTACGGGCGCAAACCGCCCGCAACCGAAAAATTTTCCCGTCAATTAAATTTTGGCACAACATTATACCAATCTGTTCCATCAAAAGTCCAAACCTGATAAGAACCGGCAACCACCAACATATCATCAACAGCATCAACTGACCCGCTTAATGGCAAGCACTCACCTTTGTAGCTTATTTGAGTATGCAGTCGTTCACCATCCCACATATGTAATGTGTAATCGTAGGCAATCCACAATTTACCGGCAAACCAACGCATGTCATTAATCTCCTCGCGCTGTGGCAAATCACAAAGCTTTTCCCATCGCTTGCTCTTACCACGCCACAAAGCACTGCGGGCACCAATATACACATAACCATCAGCTGCACAGCATACTGCATAAATATAATCATCAGTAGAAAATTCACAGTCATTCCATGCCGCACCATCATAATGCCACACATCACCCTTACCACCGGCAGCATACACATCCTGAGCACTAAAACCATCAATATCTTCGAAGCCACAATCAGAATTATTCAACTCACCGAATCGGCTCATATCCGGAGCAAATCCCTCACGAACATTTACCCATGTCCCCATTTCCGTACGTTGATACACCATGCGCCGTCCACAAGCCGCCCAAGCGTAATCATCAATCCGACGTATTCGCTTGCAGCTTGGCAACCCCTCTTCATGCAACATCTCCGATGGCCATGTTTGTTGACCGCCGCCTAAAGGTAACACGGTCCCATCAACATCATGAGAAAATAACAACACATTTGCTTTCGGCAAAGTTGAAACGCCCATTATTGGCCGCTCAAAGTTATCCACTTCAACATAACCAAATGTTAAATAATCGGCATTACTGTTTACAATTCCGAAAACATATGTAGGCAGCTGCCTATCCACCTCAAGTGTCTCGTCATAACTAGTATCCGGACGGGCAATAAAATACACCGCATCCGCATCCCTAATTGCACACCCCAGAAAAATCTTATCCTTAGTCAAATCAACAAGATCTTCCGGACTTACTTGCTTCTTAATCATCACTCTAACTCCAATCGCATTTTTTATTAAGGTAGAAAATGAGCGGTCGGTCTGCGACCGCTCATTTAAAATTTCGGTACAATATTATACCAATCCTGACCATCAAACGTCCAAACCTCATGACTCCCAGCCGCAAGCAGCATATCATCAGAAGCATCAATCGGCGAACATAAACTTAATTTCTTGCCCTTATGAATAATTTCTTGATGTAATTGCTCACCATCCCACATCTGCAGCGAATAATCGTATGCCAGCCAAAGCTTATTATCAAACCAGCATAAATCTTTCATTCTTACTGGCAACTCAAATCGAACTAATTGCTCCCATTGATTATCGCGACCACGCCAAAGAAAATTACGTGAGCCAACATAAACAAAACCATCTTTTCCACAACAAACCGTGTATAGCTCATCCGTGCTTGGAAACTCGCACTTATGCCAACTCACACCATCGTACTTCCAGATATCACCTTTACCGCCGACTGCATAAATCTCTTGCTCAGAAAAGCCGGCAATATCAGCAAAGCCCTTTTTCGTTGATTTATCTTTGGCATGCGCTTCAAATCCAGCATTCACCGGTTGCCATTTATCGATATCAAGTCGCTTATAAACGCCACGTTCAATACCAACTGCCCAAGTATAGCCATCAATACATTGCAAATGTTTGCACTGAGGATAACCCTTAGTAGCAATATCCTCAGCGTCCCACTCCTGACCGCCTCCAAGCGGAGCAACTGTACCATCAGAATCTTGTGAAACCAACAGTGCCTGACTCACTGGCTTTTGCGAAACTCCAAGCAACGGCCGCGTGAAATTTTGATATTCACGTGCACCTACTCCAAGCGGACCAGCACCATTATCCTTCAATACCACAACTCTTGTTGGAATTTGATAATCTTCCAAATCCATAGCTTCCTCATAAGTCACATCTGGACGTATCATAAGATATACCAAATCTTCACTGCGAATTGCACAATCCAAAATAATATGCCCTTTAAAAGCAGCCTCAACATTCTCCATTGCCAACTGGTTTTTCATAACTGTTACACACTCCCTTATAAAATCCCCCTGCATAAATCCATCATACTATTGAAAAACTGAAAAAATATCTGTGAAAAAACGTATTTTATTGTTCCCGTTTCATGGGTAAATAAAAAACGCAGGACTTGCTCATTAAGCAACCCCTGCGTTTTTATCATTTTTTAAACAATACCATTAATAGCTTTATCAATATCCGCCATAATCATATCAAATGTTCCGTTTGAATGTCCTTCAAAATTATAAGTGATCAAAGCAACCACTTTGTTATTTTGGTCTGTTGATATCTTCACATCACGAACATCGCAATCAAGTTTATGAAGTTCAACAAGTTTTTTGTTCAATTCAGTTTCAATATCATCTTTTTCTCGTACTACTGAAGTTAAAATCATATCATTCAGTCCTTTCTATTTCATTATTTATTGTATCATTTACCAATACGCTACGCAACTAAACCATGTCGTTGCAAGTAGTTAAATAACGCACCAATCATACCAGCATCATTTTTCAACTGACAAGTCTCAATTGTTACTAAATCCAACACATCAGGATAAATTTCACGAAGCTTGTCCTCAATACCTTTTATCAATGCATCCCCTTGAGCACTGACACCGCCGCCAATCAATATTTTCTCAGGATTAATACTATAAACTAAATCAAAAATTCCGATTGCGTTAGCCATATAAAAATCATTGACCTCTTTCGCGCAAATTGCATCTCCGCTTTGTGCACGACGGAAAATCTCCTCTCCATCAAGCTCTTCACCACTTGCTTCACTTGCCCGTTTCACCAACATACTTGTCGCACCAAGAGCGCTCCACCAGTTAGCACCGAACGGTTCGCGTCCAATACCTTGAGTGAGCATTACCCCAAATTCACCCGCCATATATTTATGTCCGCGATGAATTCGATGATTAATAACCATACCGCCACCAATACCGGTACCAATTGTAAAACAACAGAAATCAGCAATTCCGCGGCCACCGCCTTGCCATTGCTCCGCCATTGTCGCACAGTTAGCATCATTATCCATCTCCGCTTCTAAACCAGTATGCTCTAACATGTACTCTTTTACATTAATGTTAGTAAGCCCTTTAATTGCACTCATAAATCCTACATAGCCGGTTTCAACATTAATACTTCCTGGAATACTCATGGCAATACCCTTTAGCTGATACTCATCTTTGTATTTATTAACCGTATCAGCAACATCCTTTAAAACCAATTGTGCATCTTCGCGGCGAGTTACAAAACTGTCTTTCATTAAAAATTCTGCTTTATCATTCATCAATGCGTATTTAATACTCGTCCCACCAATATCAAAAACAATATAATTTTCTGCCATACTAAAACCTCTTTCTGAAATTCTTACAGTATCAGTATACCATTTTTCTACGATGAAGCGTATACTCTATTTTTACTTTTATATAACATTGAACTTTATCTAACATATATGTTTGACAAAGTTATATATTAATGTTAAGATTTATCTAACAATAATATTAGGAGTTGTTTTATATGAATGAATCTGCTGCGCCTACAAAGTGTGATCTTATAAAAAATCAGCGCGATTATACTATGCTGATTATCTCAAATATTGTCAATCGCTTCGGTGACTCTTTGGATATCATTACCTTTGCCTGGATTATGTATCAAATCAGTGGCAGTGCTGCACTTTCTGCAATTATGTTCGGAATGAACATGTTGCCAACGGTTTTATTACAACCGTTCTTAGGCGTTCTCTCCGAGCGTTTCAATAAGAAATATATCGTTATCATCGTTGATATTATTCGCGGATTATTGGTAGCATTTATTGCTCTGCTTTACTTCTTAGGCTCGTTAAATCCGGTTCACCTTATCGTTACTACAATCCTCATATCCAGTGTCGAGGCTCTTGGTATGCCGGCAGCAATGGGACTGAGCACAGCTGTGCTTGATAAAAAGTACTACGAAGTTGGTGTCAGCCTCAATTATACAGTCACTAATATCGCTCAATTGCTGGGAACTGCACTCGCCGGAGTCATCATCAGCCAGCTTGGCCCGGTCATCGCAATAATTATTGATGCCGCCACTTTCTTTATTTCTGCATTGATAAAACTTGCTATCCGCTATAAAGAATCCCATGTGCTTCGGGAGAAAACTGAGAATTCATACCTTACTTTACTTAAGCAAGGTATGAGTTATGCCTTTAAGTCAAAATACCTGCTTGTATTTTGTGTTATAGCTGCATTAGTAAATATGCTGTTAGTACCAATGAACTCACTCTCAGTTGCATATATTGCTCAGTATCTCAACGACAGTGCCGATATCTTAGCTATCTTCAATATGGCCTGTTCAATCGGCATGATCGGCGGTGGCCTCCTCTATACCAAAATCAGCAAATATATTTCCCATCGCGCCCAACTGCTGACTATCGCACTAGTTAGTTTCATCTTCTACTTGCTGCTGGCAATTGTTGGTCTGCAAATCTTCCCGCTGACAAGTGGCATTACCATTATCACTATTGGCTTCTTGCTCATCGGCATCAGCGCCTCGCTCGCTTCCTCGTGCCTCGGCATTCTGTTTATGCGTCACATTGATCCTGCCTATATTTCACGCTCAAACGCTATCCTTAATGCCGGAGCAACAGCAATGATTCCCATCACTTCATTCTTCATTTCATTTTTCAGTGCTCAAATCTCACTCTTAGCTATTTTTGTCATCTTTTCAGTCATTTCAATTTTGATGTATGGTATACTAAATATATCGAAAAAAGTGAAATCATTAAACTAAAGGAGTAAATATATGAAGCTTCAGTATCATCAACCTCATTTAGAATATGAAACCGTGCAATTCTTAACTAAGTTTTATTTAGCTGAAAAACGAAGTTCACCTTCCAACTATACTCAAGATATGAGCGTTCTTAGTCAAGAAATTGAGCAAACTATATTAGAACTTGGCAACCAATTAAAAGCTATTCTGGTTAAAAATACCCTAATACAAAACTTATTCATTGAGATTAAAAATTATGAGACAATTGCCGACATTCTCTTTTTCATTAACTACATAGATCAAAAAAATGAGAATAAAGATGCACTCTTTCGTATGCACATCTATGAAGTACTGAATGGAGAAGAGCCAAGTGGCGCAATAACTCCTGAAGTATTTTTTGATGTCTTACACCATTCTGAAATTGCCGATGAAATAAAGTGGAAAATTACTGATACTCATAACAACATCACTATGCTTAGCGAAAAATTTATCAGTTTTCTTGATGAACTAAAACCAACGGTCGCTGAGGCAATTAGTAAGTACCAACCCGCTGCAACTACACATTTGCATTCATGGGAGAGCCTTGGTGATGACAATATTGTTTTAGATACTATTAAAGAAACGCTGCATCTTGATTTATCTAGCACCAAAACCGAACCCATAAATTTCTACCCATCAATTATCGGTTATCATAAAATATCACTTGTTTGCGGAAACCTCTTTATCGGACTTATCTTTACTTCCGAATTTAGTTTCCACAGTGACTTTACCCTTGACGAACTGGCAAAATACCTGAAATTCTTTGGTGATTCCAGCAAACTGGCGATTATCATGCATCTCAAATCCGGCGCTAAATATGGCAAAGAGCTTGCTGACCTACTGCAGCTTACTCCGGCAACCATTTCCTACCACATCAATGAACTTGTCGGCAGCGGTATGGTCTTCATTCTCCCCAGCGCAAACAAACGCATCTACTATGAACTCAATACTGAACTGATGAACGCAATCGTAGAATCATTACAAGAACAAATAAAAGCATAAAAAAACCGCAGTTGATGAACAACTGCGGTTTTTAATTTATAATTACTGCCAGGCTTGATTACTTCAGCTTTGACAAAGAATCTGCCACCTGCAAATTCATTAACGAACGCTGTAAACGTACCTTGGCACGAGCCAGCTGCAAATTATCGCCGCGTGTCTCATTAATATCATGTTCAGCTTCCTTAACCGCTTCCTCTTCCCGAGCGCGGTCAATCTCCTCAGCAAAGATTGCATCATCGGCCACAACTAATAAGTCATTGTCGAACAAGTTGAAATATCCACCATGAATAACAACTATCCGTTCGTTGCCGTCCTCCTCATGTACATAAATCGGAGCCGGCTCAATAACTGCCACAATCGGCATATGGTTTGGCAATATCGTTAATTCTCCGCCAGTTGAATTAATCGTAAGTTTGGTAATCTGACCATCATAGAGAATACGATCAAGCGCAATAATTTGCAAATGTAAACTCTTGTCCGCCATAATTACGCATCTCCCTGCAATGTTTTTGCTTTTTCAACTGCATCTTCAATTGTTCCAACAAATAGGAACGCTTGTTCCGGTAAATCATCATGTTTACCTTCAAGAATTTCTTTAAAGCTGCGAATTGTATCACTGACCGGTACATATTGTCCCGGTTTTCCGGTAAACTGCTCAGCAACAGTAAATGATTGCGATAAGAAGTTACGAATACGACGTGCGCGGTTAACGACAACTTTGTCATCTTCGCTCAACTCATCAATACCCAAGATAGCAATAATATCCATCAACTCTTTATAACGTTGTAAGATTTGTTGTACTTCTTGAGACACATGATAATGTTCTTCACCCACAATTTGTGGATCCAACATCCGTGAACTTGATCCAAGCGGATCAACTGCCGGATAAATACCTAAAGCAGCAATACCACGATCAAGTACCGTAGTTGCATCCAAGTGGTTAAATGTTGTTGCCGGTGCAGGGTCAGTAATATCATCGGCCGGTACATATACCGCTTGAACTGAGGTAATTGAACCTTTTTTCGTTGAAGTAATCCGCTCTTGCAAATCACCCATCTCATTCGCTAATGTCGGTTGGTATCCAACCGCTGAAGGAATCCGCCCCAAAAGTGCCGAAACCTCAGAACCAGCTTGCGTAAGTCGATAAATATTATCAATAAACAATAATACGTCCTGATGTTCTTCATCACGGAAGTATTCAGCCATTGACAATCCGCTTAATGCAACCCGAAAACGCGCCCCCGGAGGCTCATTCATTTGACCGAAGACAAGTGCGGTCTTAGCAAGAACGCCACTTTCTTTCATTTCATAATAAAGGTCGTTCCCTTCACGAGTCCGTTCACCGACCCCGGCAAACACTGAAAGGCCACCATGGTGTTTGGCAACATTATTAATCAACTCTTGAATTAATACCGTCTTCCCAACTCCGGCACCACCGAACAAACCGGTTTTACCACCTTTTGAATACGGACAAATTAAATCAATAACTTTAATTCCGGTTTCCAAAATTTCTTCATCCATATTCAGTTCAAAGAATTCCGGAGCCGGTTGGTGAATGGCCCGGCGTTTCGTATCAGCCGGAACATCTTCCTTACCATCAATTGGTTGGCCAAGCACATTGAACATCCGTCCTAATGTTACATCACCAACAGGAACTGAGATAGGTGCACCTAAGTCAGTAGCCACGGTTCCCCGTGCCAACCCTTCAGTTGCTCCCATGGCGATACAGCGTACCACGCCATCACCAATATGTTGGGCAACCTCAGCAATTAAAGTATTATCAGCATCCACTTGTACTTCAACTGCATGTTTGATTGTCGGTAAATGACCGTTTTCAAACCAAACGTCGATAACTGGTCCTATAATCTGTACAACTTTACCTTTTTCCATTATTGTTTGTGCCTCCTATCCTAGACTTTCGCTTCCGCCAATAATTTCTGACATCTCTTGGGTGATACTTGCCTGGCGTTCGCGATTGAACCGTAAATTTAATTCATCAATTAATTTATCAGCATTGGTATTTGCATTTTCCATTGCCATCCGGCGACTAGCCTCTTCACTGGTTTGTGATTCAAGATAACAAATATATGTATAACTTTTAATATTTTTGGGAATCAAATAATCTAACACTGCCTCCGGACTTGGTTCAAAAATCATATCTACACTGAAGTGGTCTGAATTTTCCAAAGACGGAAGTTCATGCAAAGGTAGAAGTTGGTCAACTTTTACCTCTTGCTTAAGGGGATTTATATATTGTGTATAAACCACCCGAATCGCATCATAGTCACCAGCATTAAATGAATCAATAACCGGTTTGGTAATCGCTTCACGCAACTCCGAATAACGCAATACGTCATTTCCTGATGATAAAGCCTTTTTAATTGTCAGCCCAAAATATTCGGCTTTCTCTTCGCCGGTTTTACCAATCATGTATATATCATATGATTCATTTGGTCGTTCACCAATATAATTACGTAAAGTTGATAACATGTTAATATTATAGCCACCACAGAGTCCAAAGTTTGAACTAAAAGCAATATAGGCTACTTTTTTGATGTCTTCAACCGGGCGAATATATTTAATATCCAGAAACGCATTTTTTTGCGCCGCTGCCAGCGCCATTCCAATATGTTCAAAGGCTAAATCTTCATAAGTTTTCAGAACACTAATTCGCTTCTGATACTTTTGCAATTTAGCTAATGAAACCAGATACATGGCACTGGTAATTTTTTGGGTTGATTTTGTGGTAACCAGCCGTTTTTTAATCAGGTTAATATTATTACCCATAATTAATCACGCTCACTTGCAGAAAAGACGTTTTTAAATGCATCTAATGCCGCTGAAATTGCCGCAACATTTTCGTCAGATAAGGTTGGATTATTACGAACTTTATCCAATACATCTTGTTTTTGAACATGCATAAATGACAACAATTCAGTTTGATATCGCTGAATGTCTCTTACTGCTACTTTATCTATATATTTATTTTGCACAGCATATAAAAATACTGCTTGTTCTTCCATTGTTAATGGTTCGTTTACCGGTTGTTTAATAACTTCCAGTAATTTTTGTCCACGATCAAGTACTGCACGAGTATAAGCATCAACACTAGACGCAAACTGAGAGAACGATTGTAATTCAAAGAATTGCGCTAATTCAGTACGCATGCTCCCAGACAGCTTTTTAATAATTGATCGTTGGGCATCGCCACCAACCCGTGAAACCGAAAGTCCGGTATCAATAGCTGGCCGTTGTCCTGAATTGAATAAATCTGTTTGCAAGAATATTTGTCCGTCAGTAATAGAAATAACATTAGTCGGGATATAAGCTGAAATATCTCCTGCTTGAGTTTCAACAATCGGTAATGCGGTAATTGAACCACCACCGAACTCGTCATTCATATGTGCTGAACGTTCAAGTAAACGCGAATGCAAATAGAAAACATCTCCGGGATACGCTTCACGTCCTGGTGGACGACGTAAAAGCAGGGAGATTGCCCGATAAGCAACCGCATGTTTCGTTAAATCATCATAAATAATTAAAACGTCTTTTCCTTGTGACATCCATTCTTCAGCAATCGCACAACCAGAATATGGCGCGATATATTGCAACGGTGCCAATTCACTTGCACCAGCCGACACGATAACGGTATAATCCATTGCTCCGGCTTTTTTCAGTTGGCTGAATACTTTTGCGACACTGGAATTTTTTTGACCAATTGCTACATAAACACAATACACATCTTGATCTTTTTGGTTTAAAATAGTATCAATAGCAATCGAAGTTTTACCTGTCTGACGGTCACCGATGATCAACTCACGCTGACCGCGGCCAATAGGAATCATTGAGTCAATTGCTTTAATTCCGGTTTGCAGCGGTGTATCAACACTCTTACGTGCCATAACCCCTGGAGCAACACGCTCTACCGGACGATATTTATCACTTTTAATTGGCTCGCCGCCGTCAATTGCTTTTCCTAATGGGTCCACAACCCGGCCGAGCATCATATCACCAACCGGTACTTCTACAACCCGACCAGTACGCCGAACTTCAGTACCCTCGCTGATATCACCAGATTCTTCAAGTAAAACAACCCCGACATTATGAGCTTCGAGGTTTAAAGCCATACCAAAACTACCTTGCCCAAAAGCAACTAATTCACCTGATACAACGTTATCTAAACCATCGGTAATAGCAATTCCATCACCAATTGTCATAACATGTCCAACCTCATATTGGTTGACAACTTTGTCATACTCTTTCAGTTGTTTCGTGAGTGCTGTTGTTAATTCATCAGCTTGTAATTTCATGAACTACACCCCTCTTTAATAAATCTCTTTTTGCCATATCCAGCTTGTTTTCAATCGAATCATCAATAACCAGTGAGCCAATGCGAACTTTTACTCCGCCGATAATTGATTTATTTATCTGATGCTGAACTTCAAGTTTTTTGTTTAACAACGCTTCAATCTGAGTGGTGAAGCGTTGTAAAAATGCTTCCTCAACCGGAGTTGCGGTAACAATCTGCGCTAATTCAACACCATGTTCTGCCAATAAAATCCGTCGATATTCGGGAATAATATTTTTCAAATACATGATGCGCTTATTTCTAATAAGCAATTGAATAAAATGCAAAACATTCTCCGTACTACCTTCAAATATTTTAGCCACAATCACTTCTTTTTGTTCGTAATTCAACATTGGTGTGCCAAAAAATTCAAATACCTGGGGAATGTTGTTAAAAGCATCTTGTATTGCCAGCAATTGATCCAATACTAATTTACTTGCCTCAACATTATATAATGCCCGCGCATAGCGTTCAGCAATAACCGGTGTATTACTCATTTGAATTCACCAACTTTTTAGTCAGTTCACTCATCCGTGCCTCAGTATCTTTTTGATCAACATTATCTTGCAAATATGTTTTAGCAACCGCCATAGAAAGTTCAACCACTTGCGCAGCGACCTCTTCTCTAGCACGTTGTTTTTCAACCCGTAGCTGTTCATCAAAATCATTTTGACGTTTTTTCAGCGTTTCTTGAAGCTGCATTTCAGCATCGGTTTGCATCTTATCTGCCATTTGTTTGGCATCATTAATAACCGAAGATGCACTAGATTGAATTTCCTGTAATTTATCACGCGCTTCAATTTTTAATTTTTGTGCCTCTTGATTACTTATCTCCGCATCTTCAACATCTTTAGAAATAGTTTCAGCACGTTTATCAAGCATCGCCATCAGTGGTTTCCAAGCAACCAAATAAATAACAATACCTAATGCGGCAATTGTTGAAACCTGTATTACTAAATTAATTATAGCGTTTAATACATCCTGATTCATGAAGACACACCTCTCTTTTTACTAAATATCAATGGTACCAAACTTCTTATTTGGGCATCAAATTCGATAAGAATAAGAAGATTAAAATCATTGATACAACAAATCCGTACAATGCTGGTGTTTCCGCTACCGCAAAGGTAATCAATGTATTTGTTAATACCGGCCCTTTTGCTTCCGGATTACGCCCGACAGCCTCAGCCACTTTACCAGCACCAATACCTTGTCCTAAACCAGTTCCAATACCGGTAATTACCGCGATACCCGCGCCAATTGCTACGCCAGCAATTGCAATTCCTGTTCCTAAATCCATAACTAGTTACCTCCTACAATAACTTAATTGTTCTTATTAATTATTTTATCAAAAACTCAACATGAGTGTTATTGTCTTACTCTCTATTTTGGCATTAAATTTGATAAGAATAAGAAGATTAAAATCATTGATACCACAAACCCGTACAATGCCGGTGTTTCCGCTACCGCAAAGGTAATCAATGTATTTGTTAATACCGGCCCTTTTGCTTCCGGATTACGCCCGACAGCCTCAGCCACTTTCCCGGCTCCGATACCTTGCCCTAAGCCGGTACCAATTCCGGTAATTACTGCAATACCTGCACCAATTGCTACACCTGCAATCGCAATACCTGTTCCTAAATCCATATATATTACCTCCTAAACTTCTAAACGCTCTTTAATATAATTGATTGTCAGCATAACAAACACGAGTGATTGCACGCATCCGACAAACAAGTCGGCATAGAATGACCATGCTGATAAGGGAATAAATGTTAAAAATGCTCCAAACGGAATCATACTCATTGCAAATTTTATTAACAATGCAATAACAACTCCGGCGACCATGTTCCCGAAAATCCGAATCGAAACTGTAATTGGCTGTGAAACGAAATCAATCAAGTTAAATGGCAACAATACCGGTAATGGCTCTATATACTGTTTGAAGTATCGGCCTTTCAAAGCTATAATTGACAAAATATGCATCAGCAGGAACATTGTAATCCCTAGTGAGAACGCAATAATAATATTCGAGCCAGGTGGATCAACACCCCAAAAGCCAGCAGTATTAATCGCAATTAAGTAAATAAAAAATGTCGCGATAAACGGCGTCATCAACCGGGCAAACTTCATATCCCCGGTATTGGTTTTAGCAAAATCAAGAATCATCTCGGCAACCACAATAACTCGTGATGGCCGTTTATGAATATCTGATCTTTTGATGTGCCAACGGACAAAAAATGCCAACGCTGTGATTACTAACATCGCACATAACGAGAATATGACACCGTTATAAATAAGAATATCCATTCCAAAAATATGAATAGTAACCCCTTCACTGAAAGAGAATATCGCGTTTAAACTTTCGCCTAACTCTTCAGCAGTTAATAAAGTATACATTCTATGTCACACCTCCTTGGAATTTTCCTTGCAACCATATGACAAATATCGTTGTTTTCATCGCTAACGGATATATTAAAATACCAACTATATAAGCAAACGGATTGAATATCATCGGCAAAAACCAGCAGGCGACAGCCCCCAGAACAATAAGTAATAATCTTAAGAAAAGACTCCCACTCACCGCTGAAGAATTTTGCTGCTCAACTGCTCGTTTTAATGCGCGATATAATTGTGTCAGATTCAATAATGAAACTACTGTTCCTAATAGAATCCCAAGAACAACATTCTCTGCTGGCCAAAAGATCAATGAAATTCCTGCAATTATTATTCCATACGCTGCAATAATAATGAAAGGATATTTAATCTCTTTTTCTTGTGAAAACATTATGTCATCAATCTCCTAAAATAATCAACCTTTGCTTGAATACCATGTTATTATACGCCTCTTATTTTCTATTTACAACCGTTTTAATCGCTTTTTGCGCAAATAACTGAAAATAGACGTTTTTCCGCGTAAAATATACAAAAAGAGCCATTGTGACTGACTCCTCCGATTACTTATTATATGAACTTTTCATTATAATTATAACATGCCTCAATATTAATTCAACTCAATTTATAATTGATAACACTTACAATCTATTAAATAGTGAAAAAAGATTAACAAATTGGGCAATGCTTAGATTTTCAGCACGAATATTAGGATTAATTTCCGCTTTTGTTAAAACTTCATAAACTTGCTCTTTACCACCAAATAATTCACTCCAGTTATTCGCCAAAGTCTTCCGTCGTTGTTTGAAAGCAGCCTGAACAAATTGCTCAAACACCTTCATCTCACCAACATCATAACGCGGCTTCTCCAAAAGTCGCAACCGCAAAACTGCCGAGTCAACATTCGGCTGTGGCATAAACACTGTCCGCGGCACGGTAAGCGCAATATCCACATCCGCCAGCATCTGCACAAAAATCGCCAGCGAACCATACTCTTTGCTGCCCTCACTCGATTGTAAGCGTAAAGCTACTTCCTTTTGCATCATAACTACGATTGACGTCAGACCAAGGTCAGCCGTCAATAAAAAATTAAGAATCGGTGTGGTAATATAATATGGTAAATTAGCAACCACATGAATCCGATCACAATCGGCAAATTCAGAATCAATAACCTGCTTTACATCAGCTGTCAAAATATCTTCAAAAACCACTGACACATTACGAAAATCAGCCAGCGTCTCATCCAACAAAGGCACAAGCGTCTTATCCACCTCAAAAGCAACAACTTTTTTTGCTGCCGTCGCTAAATGCTGTGTCAACGCACCAATACCCGGGCCAATCTCAATAACGCCATCGTTAGGACCAATCTCAGCAGAAACCACAATCTTATTTAAAACATTATTATCAATCAAAAAATTCTGACCAAACTTCTTTTTGAAGTTAAACCCATACTTATTCAGGAGCTCTTTAGTACGCTTAGGCGTAGCAATATATTCAACACTCATTCATTCCACTCCTTTAACACATCTGCAACCGCATCTTCACTCACGCCAAACATATTCAAGCGCTTAAAACACTGCTTAGCATTCACTTCGCCGAGATGTAATCGCTCCGCCACAAAACGGCGTCGCTGTTTGTTGCCAACCAAACCAAAATCAATCATCGCCTGCCATGAAAAAGTCTCCACCGCCGCCTGTGCTGTCTGCACATGGCCGAGCGCATGCTGCAACGCAGCGGCGCTCGCGGCCTCGACGCCGATTTTACCGCGATGATCGTGAGCATCATCGCGCAGCACGAAGGCGTGCTCGATCTCAGGCAGCGCCTGACTGAGTTTGGTGCGAATTTTTTCACCGGCGTAGTCAGGGTCAGTCAGCACAATAACACGGCGTTCTTTTTGAACTTGGCGAATGGTTTCAATGGTTGCGTTAGTTAAAGCTGACCCATTGGTTTCAATTGTATCTACATCAAAAAAGGTTCGCAAGCGAATGGTATCATCGCGACCTTCTACAACTATTACTGCATCAATTCTTGGTTTTTGTTTCATAACGCCTCACATTTCTTTTCTATTATACCAGTCAAAGTGTGGTTGCGTCTACAATAGAAAAAAGCAAGTTTTTAAACTTGCTTTTTTCCCGGGATTTCCCCAAAAATTATTTTGCTGTTTTAATTAATTCTTTTAGCGCTTCTACAAGCGGTGCATTATTGTATGGATAGTTTGTTCCCTCAGGCATATAACTGCCAATCAGAAAACGCAACTGTAATTCATCAGTCTTTAAATTGAAGCGCTCTCGATCATAACGGTCGCGACGATTATGCGCAAGGCTTCTGCCAACACCGCCGAAGAAACCCATTACTTCATCAACTGCTTTTGATTCTTTTGAAAATTGATAGGCACCTTTTTCAAGAATATGCTTATCAAGAATTTCATCGTTGTTAATTGCAAGTACGACTAATTGCTGAGTTTTGTTGTTGACACCAATAATATAATCAGAGCTCTCTACCATAGCAACATTCAGAAAAATCTTTGCTGCAGCATTTCCGGCTCCACCGCTTTCGATTTCAATTTGACCAACACCAACAACATAATCTTGTGCGTCTTCAACATGCTCGTTGAACAACCGAACAACAGTTTCATTAATATGATTTGTTGCCTCAGCTTGATCTTGAGCCATTTGAGTAAATTTTTCACCAATTTTCTTAAACATATCTAAAAACACCCTTTACCTACGATTTGTAGTTAAATAATATCATAGCCTCCGGAAATTTGCAACACTGTTTTGAAAATAAAAAAAGCACCATTTAAAAAATGGTGCTTTTTGCCCTACCATCGATTTCCAGGGTAGGAAATAACTTCCTTAGTATTAATAACATAGTTCAACCGTTGATAACGGCTAGCTGGAAAATAATTAATGCCACGTAAGATTTCGAGATGTAAATGTGGTCCGGTTGAGAACCCAGTACTTCCCATCGCACCGATTGCTGAGCCTTGCGACACAACTTGCCCCGGTGAAACATAAACTGAACTTAAGTGTCCATACATAACCGCATAATCAACATTATTTTTATTATAAATCATAACTACATAATTACCATACCCACTGGTACATCCACCACAACCAGTAACTGTTTCGGCTACAACTCCGGTTCCAATTGAATAAATCTCACTACCATAATTCCAGGCGATATCAGTACCTAAGTGATCACTGCTAAAGCCATAATCAGGATCTAAATATCCCGCAGTAATGATACCATTTGCAGTTGGTAAACCAAATGCACCTGAAGTTGGCGGCACCTTTCCAGAAATGTTTGCCAACTGTTGCGCGCTAGTATCTTCAGCAAGTGCTAATTCTTCTTCCAATGCTTCCGAAGCATGAATCTTTTCAATAAGTGCAATTTGAAGTTGGTCCTGCTCATCTTTTTGTGACTGTAAGTCATCGCGAACAGCAATCAATTCATTTTGCTTCGTCACTTGCTCATCTTGCGATTTAACAATCTCATCTTTTTGTTCACGGATTTGATGAATCAAATCTTTATCCGCTTGAGTGATTTGAGTTATCGCCTCACTTCGCGAAACCATATCGGCAAGCGAACTGGCATTTAAAATAAAATCAATGTAAACATTTCCTTTATTTTGTAGCTGCATCGCTTCCATCCGCCCCATAACGAGTTCATTCTTTGCATCAATACTTGCCTGCAACTCATCAATCTTAGTTTGCAAAGCTACAATTGTTGCTTCAATAACGGAAATTTGCGCTTCAGTTTGCGTAATACTATCATTCAAGGTACTAATCTTAGAAATAATTCCTTCGTAATCATCTTTATAACCGGCCAGTTTACTTTGATTCGCTTCCCGCTCTTCACGGATACGATCATACTCCGCCTGACACTCTTCAACAGTATCGCAGGCCTGAACCGGTTCAGGCTTTACATATGACATAACTCCCACAACAGCTACAAGCAATGCAGCAGAAAGAATAATCTTAAAAGTTTTTGATTTCAACAGTATCACCTCGATAATTAATTCATTAACAGTATAACATTTTTCAATGATTTTTCAAAAAAAACGAAAAAGTGCAATAATTATTTTTGGGGAAAAGAAAGAAAAAAGCGCTCGGCCCGAGCGCTTTTTTCATAACTATTTTACCAGCTACTGCTCCATTCAGAGCCGCCATTTGGATATGGAATGATTCTCACCGAATCGACCGAATGCGCACGCCGGGTTGCCTTTGAACCAGGCATATAATTAATATCCACTAATACTTCAAAATGAAGGTGGGTTCCATAACTATCACCAGTATTGCCCATATAACCAATCGACTGGCCGGCGCTAACCGTTTGCCATTCGCTTACATATATTGATTGCAAATGGGCATACACAGTTACATAGTCTCTACCATTGATACGATGGCTAATAGCAATAACATTCCCGAAACCACCATTACAACTGCGGTTACCTTCGTAACAACCGCCAGCAGTATACACAACAATACCGGTTGCAGCTGCCAGCACGTTAGTGCCACCATACTTACCAATATCAGTTCCGATATGGTCGTAGTAGCAGCCATATGAACAAGTTACTGTACCCGAAGCAGTCGGCAGTACCCAGCCGCTTCCCGATGGAACACCGCTGCCACCGCCGCCACTTTCGTTGCCGCCGCCGTTCTCTTCACCGCCACCGCCATTATTATTGTTGTTATTATTTTTTTCCTCTTCTTCTTGTTGCTTACGCAGTTCTTCCAACTTGTCAATTTGCGCTTGAACCTCACCTTGCGAGAGCTCAAGATCAGAGGCTGACGATTGTGCAGCAGCAATTTTCGCCTTAAAGTCAGCTTGAAGTTGTTGCTGTTCAGCAATTAAAGTTTCTGTCTCTGTTTTTTTACTCTCTTGTTGTTTCCGTTGCTCAGCCTGTTGTTCCTGGAAAGCAACAACTTGTGCTTTTTCAGCACTGATTTGACTAATTAAATCTTTATCATATGAAGTGATTGATTCAACCGCATCAGCGCGTCGAATTAAATCAGTTAATGATTCTGAGTTAATAAGAAAGTCTAAGTACTGATTCCCTTTTATAGCCAATTGCATTCTCTCCATCCGGTTACGGATTTCTTCATGCTTTTTAGTTATACTTTCTTCAAGTGTTTTTATTTCACCGTCAATAGCAGAAATTGAGTTATCCAATGCCGTAATCTGGCTATCAATAAGATCGCGTTCTTCCTGTAAACCAAATATTTTATTTTGAATACCATCAGTAGTATCTTCATAACCGCTTATCTCGGCTTGCTTTTTTTCACGTTCTTCTTCAAGTCGTTTAATTTCAGCATTACACTCTTCTGTTGTACCACAGGCACCATCGACCGTGCTTACCCCAGAAAGATTAAATGGTGTAAAATTGATATAGGCGCTTAATAGTAGAATAGCGGCTAAACTAAACCCCACTTTTTTCAGCGTTTTATTCATTACTCTCGCTCCTAACTTTTTCTCTTTTTTGGTATTCATAGTATAACAATTTTTACTTACTATTTCAAATCACAAATAAACGACAAGCATTTTCATAAGTCGCCTGAACAACTTCTTCGTAAGAAATACCGCGTAGTTTTGCAATCTCTTCCGCCACATAATGAACATATCCCGGCTCGTTGCGTTTCCCGCGATATGGCACCGGCGTCAAATACGGTGAATCAGTTTCAATTAATAAGCGATCAAGTGGCACACTAACCGCAACCTCATGCGGTACACGTGCTTTTTTGAAAGTAACCACACCACTTAAGGAGATATAAAAACCAAGCTTAATAAACCGTTCAGCCATTTCCGGACTTGAAGAATAACTATGCATGATGCCACGTAAGTTGGGCTCATCTTTGTATTCTGCCAATATATCATAGACATCCTGATGAGCGTCACGATCGTGAATAACAATTGGTTTATCTAATGCCAAAGCCATCTCAATCTGTTGGCGGAATAACGCCTGTTGTTCCACTTTAGGGGATTTGTCCCAATGATAATCAAGGCCAATCTCGCCAATCGCTACAACCTTAGGGTTGGCTGCCGCGGTTTTCCGAATCATTTCTAAATCTTCCGGTGTGCAATCAATCGTATCAACTGGATGCCAGCCAATAATAGCATAAATCCAATCATACTTTTCCGCAAACCATAAAGCGCGCGCAATCGTTTCCTTATCAAACCCAACTACTGCCAGTTTCTTCACACCAATTTCCTGTGCCCGCTCCAAAACCGCCTCGTAATCCTCAGCAAAATCTTCAGTATTAATATGACAATGCGTATCAAATAACATAATTATTCCTCCTGTACGTTCAAAACTATTATACCATTTTTTTCTTTTTGGTGAGAAAGAAAGAAACCAGCAAAGCAAAGCTTAACTGGTTTCCAATGATTATTCATATTTGGTTTTGCTATATAAAAATGTTTCAAAGAAATATGGTGATTTTTTAGCCAACTCGGCATTTACAAAATCTGTGCCAAATTTTTCGTATAAAGTCTGTTGCCCTGAAAAAAGATCAGTCCCCAGACCTAAACGATTTCCTTTAATATCCACATTCATAGCTGAAAGCACAGTTGGAAATACATCCATTGAATTGAACAATCTATCTTTATTTTTAACCCCAGCAACTTTAGTTTGGTCAAGATTGAGATAGGCATTAAAAGTCCGGCGCTCATAATTTGGATCAAGGGTTTTAAAATATTCTTGTTCCATACTCAAATGGTCGCCATGAAGCACAATAACGGTATCTTCATAGTAAGGTTGCTGTTTCAAATAGTTAATAAACTCGCCAACCATACTGTCAACGCATGAGATTGAATTTTCATATGGTTCAGTACGATCTTTGGGACATGCTTCGTCAGTGTAACCATCGGGGAAGTGCGAATCATCAGCTTCAATAACCATAGCAAACGGTTGATCTTGTTGTGTAATCGCTTCAAGCTTCTCACGAGAAAATTCAAAGAGTTTGCGGTCTTCAAACCCCCACCACACAAGATACTCTTGAGGAATTTTCCCTTCGTCTTTGGCAACTTTAACATCTAAAATTTCAAAATCACCATGGGTTTGATAGAAATTGTTCACGCCGGCAAAGGTGCCATCAGCGCCAACAAGAAACTGCAGATTGTAACCTTCTTGTTTAAGAATATCTCCCAAGGTAATTGCTCCGGTAGCAAATTCATACTTGGTTCCATAATCATTTCCCTTAACCGGAACTTTAAATGGCAATCCCGATTGCTGAGCAAACATGCCGGCAATTGAATAACCGGTTTCCGGCGCTTGGATACCGCCGCCCATTAACTCGCCGCCAGAAAAACTGACAGCACCGGGTTCATTAATTAACGCCGTTAAATTTGGCATTAAATTAATATCTACAGCTCCGCCCAATTCTTTAGAAAAATAAGTCGCCTCAAATGATTCAAGATAAATATAAATCAAATTCTTCTTTTGTTTAGGAAATGTGATAATATCCGAACTTGGTTTTACATAATTATCTTCAAAAAAAGTTGTCGTTTCAGCGAAAAAATATGTAGCAATTTTTAAATTTGCATTCATATAAAAAAGACTTGAGAATAAAAGTGCGCCAGTTATTAGCAAGATTGACAGTTTTTTAACTGACGACTTCAACTTTACTTTTTTTAAAATTAAATAGTAAATAAAAACAACTATCAATGTAACTAGAAGAATAACTCCTATTGCCATTGCTATTTGAATATAAAAAGATGTTGGTGTCCCTGCAGTAGGTGCAGTAATACTAAAAAAGTATTGTTCAAAACTGACATCACCAAAATTATATACCATCCATGTTGTAAAGCCGACCACGAAAATCGTCACAAAAGTAAGTATTGTAATCAATATTAAAAACAAACGATGCTTGTCTTTATTGTTATTCATTGATTCCCACCCTTTCCTATTTTATAACCAAGATTAATTTTAACAGATGTTTATCCTAATATCTAATTAATTTATTTATATGTTTAAGCCAGATTTAAGGTTCACCATTTATTATTGAGTCATGCCCTTATTTATATAAAAAACTTTGGAGGTGATTGCTATTAACTTACAGACTGTTTGAAAACGCTTGAAATTACAAAAACTTGGCAAAAATTGTGATTGAGCGTATCTTGACATACGTGATTGAGCAGATTTTATCGAGTTTTATGGAATTGCGGGCGCTTCTCAACAGTCTGTAAAGTTCGATAATAATTCTTCATAGACACCCTATCTCTTTTAACTTTTATAAATATTTTGAACCGCCTGGCACTGATGGTGCCAGGCGGTTCTTACTTTTCCCCCAAAAAACTTACGCCTACCTTACAATAGTGTTCCTGTACTGTAAGGCGGTTTCTTTTTATAATTGAAGTAAGGATAGGTGACTGGTTATGAAGAAATTATTTGTGGTACTTACAATTGTGTGCTTGAGTTTCACCCTGGCCTTTACCGGTGCAAAGCCAGTGCAGGCGGCGACCGGACTCGGGACGGCGCCGTTAGTGAGCGCGGTTGATAACAGCAATCGCGATAAGCCAATGCCGCTGATTAATTATGTCATTATTGGCGGTTGTGTAGTTGGCGGTATTTCCGGCATTATCATTTTGATTGCGACAATCCGCTATTTTAAACATTCTAAGTAAAAAGGAAAAACCGCGAGGGCTAAACCCTCGCGGTTTTTTATGTCGGGCCAAAGCCCGGCATTTTCACTCAAAAATAACGTTTTACTTTTCTGCAGTATGCATCGTATTCCGTTCCATAAATTGTTCGCAGCGCGTTTTCCTCAAGGTTAACCTGACGATCAATCAGCCATAAGCCACCTACAAAATACGCAAGAAATATCCACAACGGAAAAATAATCAGGATACCAAACAATATCATGAAGAATGCCAGATACAGGGGATTGCGGCTAAAAGCAAATGCGCCACTGATAACAAGCTGTCCCGGCGTATCCATATCAATACCGACCCGAAAACTTTTGCCAAAGGAAATCATTCCCCAGAAAAACACTATCGGTGCCGCCACACAGAGCGCGACACCAACCCAGCCCGCAATTGTATTATCAATAATCAGCGTACCGGCTCCCGGCAACTGAAAAGTGTTAGCAATAATCAGATAGAAAAATAGCAGAACAAATGGTGGAATCAGGAAATCCTTTTTATCCAGCTTGCCAAATTGAAAAGCAGTAATATCAAGGCGCTTCAATTGCCGGGCCCGAAATAAAACCAAACCAATTAATAGCACTAAGGCACCAATCGCAAAATATCCTTGCATATAATCACGCTTTCTAAGCAACTCAGGCGGCAACCGGCCGGTTGCCGCCTAAGGGGCATTATATAAATCACAGTGATGCTTCAACTTCTAATTTAGCATCACGCAAGTCAGCCGCAGTCTCGAAGTCAAGCCGGCTGGCTGCATCTTTCATTTCTTTCTCAATGCGCTCAATAAGTTTTATCTTATCTTTGCGGCTCATCTTATCTACACCGCGAGCATTTTCACCTTCAACCTCTTCACCGAGACTGATATTATCGCGGATATCTTTGATAATTGTTTTTGGTACAATACCATGTTCGGTGTTGAAGTCTTGTTGAATTTTACGGCGACGTTCAGTTTCATCAATTGCATAGCGCATTGAATCAGTAATCTTATCACCATACATAATAACTTTCCCATGCTCGTTACGTGCCGCCCGACCAATAATCTGAATCAGCGAACGACTTGAACGTAAGAACCCTTCTTTATCAGCATCAAGAATCGCAATTAATGATACCTCGGGAATATCTAAACCTTCCCGGAGCAAGTTAATGCCGACAAGCACATCATACTTACCAAGCCGTAAATCACGAATAATTGAAATCCGCTCTAAGGTTTTGATTTCTGAATGCAGGTAGGCAACTTTTAATCCTAGGTCTTTTAGGTACTTTGTTAGGTCTTCTGACATCCGAATAGTAATTGTTGTAACGAGGGTCCGCTCATTGCGGGCAACTCGTTTCCGGATTTCATCAATCAAATCGTCAATCTGATCTTTGGACGGACGCACTTCTACTTCCGGGTCCAAAAGTCCGGTTGGACGGATGATTTGCTGAACAACATGATCGCCATATCGTTCCAGCTCATAGTCGCCCGGTGTCGCCGATACATAAACAACTTGTTTAGTTATATTTTCAAACTCTTCAAAGTTAAGCGGCCGGTTATCAAGTGCCGATGGCAAACGGAAACCATAATCAACTAACACTGTTTTACGCGCGCGGTCACCATTATACATTCCGCGAACCTGTGAAACGGTAACGTGCGACTCATCAATAACTGTCAAGAAATCTTCCGGAAAATAATCAATCAATGTATAAGGGGTTTCCCCTTCATCACGTAAACTCAAATGACGCGAATAGTTTTCAATCCCTGAACAGAATCCCATCTCCTGCATCATTTCCAAATCATAACTGGTTCGCTGCTCCAAACGTTGCGCTTCAAGCAACTTATTCTCTTCGTGTAAAACTTTTAGACGTGCCTGTAATTCATCGCGAATCCGTTCAATTGCAATATCAAGAATCTCCTTCTTAGTAACAAAGTGACTCGCCGGAAAAATCAAAGTATGCGGTAGTGACAACTTCACTTCACCGGTCAAAATATCAACCTCGGTAATCCGCTCAATCTCATCACCAAAGAACTCAACCCGAACCGCACTCTCACTTTCCCAGATGGGAATAATCTCAAGAACATCACCGCGGACACGGAAGGTGCCGCGAGCGAAGTCCATATCATTACGCTTATACTGAATATCCACAAGCTTGCGGATAATTTCCTGGCGGTCAACCTCTTGCCCCACTCGCAGCGATAACCGCTGCTCATTATACATCTCCGGACTCCCAGCCCCATATATACAAGACACTGATGCGACAACAATAACATCGCGACGTTCCAGCAATGCTGCCGTCGCTGAATAACGCAAACGTTCAACCTCAGCATTCCGCTGCGCGTCCTTCTCGATAAACGTATCCGTACTTGGCATATAAGCTTCCGGTTGATAATAGTCGAAATAACTGACAAAGTATTCTACTGCATTCTCCGGAAAGAATTCTTTCAACTCACTATATAACTGCCCCGCCAAAGTCTTGTTATGCGCAATAACCAGCGTTGGCCGGTTTACCTTCTGAATAACCTGAGCCATCGTATAAGTTTTCCCGGTACCGGTGGCACCAAGCAACACTTGCCCGCGGGCTCCGGCTTCAATTCCGGCCGCCAGCTTCTCAATCGCCTGCGGCTGATCACCAGCCGGCTCAAACGGTGCATGAATTTTAAATTGGTCCATATCACAAAACTCCCATCCAATAAAAAATAGGGTGCCTTTTAACTGCTAAAAGACTGCCCTATTATTATACCATACTATCGGTCGAAAGATGGTCATGAAGTGGTCAGCATCACGAAACTTGGACGAATTTCATAATATTGAAAGAAAACAAAGGTGAGCCCTATCACTTATAAGAATAATCTTTCTGAACTTATATTATTTTAGAATAAATGGTTTAATATATTCTTCCGCAAAATCTACCCTATCAAATATTGTGGGTTTAAAGTAAGAGGTGATAGCGACAACAAGATTGTTTTCCGAATCAATATAAATAATATTTCCACTATTACCTATCGCTGAATACACCTCTTTTTTAGAATCTAATATCCACCACAAATAGCCATACTTCATATTTTGATACAGTTCTAAAGAGTCACTTGTTGGTGCAATCATTTCCGCTATCCATTCAGACGATACAATTTGTTTATCTTTATAAATACCCTTATTTAAGCACAATTCGCCAATTTTCGCCATATCAATTGCTGATAAACACAATCCATACCCTGCTGTGCCAATATTTGTAGGATCACAAAACCAAATGTTTGTTTTAGGATCTTTTCCCATAGTGAATTGTTTATGTTCCTCGGCTGTTTCCGCATAATAATTGGTATGTTCTGCTGCTCCGATAGGAATAAATAGATACTTGTTAGCAAAATCAACAGTTGTCATCTCACTTGCCTCATATAGTAAAGCTGTCAATATATGCAAGCATACTGTTTGATAATTAAATTCGCCGCTCAAACCTTTCCTTCCGCCTAATAGATCTAATGATGTTTTCGTCCAATCATCACTTGAACACACTTTCGTCCAAGGATCACCCTTACATTTATATGGCGCTTGCATTGTAAGCAAGTGTTTAATGGTTATATCATATATTGTTTTTTCACCACGTTTCACTTTATACTCTGGAAAATAATCCAATACTTTATCATGAATACTTTTAATCAATCCTTGATCTAAGGCTATCCCAATAAGTAAAGCTACAACACTCTTTGTTGCCGACATTACGTGACACGTGTCATCTTTTTTATAACTATTCCATTCATCTGAATAAACTTCCTTCCCATCTTTATAGGCAACAATCTGGCATATATTAGGTTGTGTGGTACATATAAAATCATGTAATTCTTGCTTCTCCATAAAAAAAATTACCTCGCTTCCTCCTGTAAGCATAATATCATTAAAAATTGATTTCAAGACTTTATTGAAAAACCACAAATAAAACCTCCGGTGATAAACACCGGAGGTTTTAAAAATTTTCTTATGATTAAAATTATTGCTTCATCACTCTAACAATAGCCATACCCAATACAATCAACACTACGCCACCAAATAATACCGTCATCTCATTACTCCCGGTCGTCGGCAAAACAATATTATTGTCACTGGAATCACTTGGCTCTGGTTCCGGCACCGAGCTCAATGGCTGGATGACCGTTCCCGAAAAAGTTCCGCTTGCAAATCCGATAGTAACATCCTGCGAGAATGTATAGTTAACACTATCCACCAGATTCGGCAATTGCCAAATAACATCCGGCGCCGCATAACTGCCGCCATTGCTAATTGTTGCCGGAGCAACTGCTTGTCCGGCGGTGTCCAGAACACCATTAGTAATGCTTAACTCCGAGCGGTAAGGAATTGTTGGCAGGACAATTTCTTGATTCGCCAAGGAAACATCATACAACTGCAAACCTGCTAGCGGGCTAATGTCGCTAATGCGGTTGCCTGATAGCAATACTCCGGTTAATTGCGTCAATCCGGCAATTGGAGCAACATCTGAAATTTGATTATGTTCCGCTTCTAACCAGGCTAGTCCGGACAATCCAGTCAACGGACTCAAATCGCTAATTAGATTATTGTTAAGTTCCACACCAGTCAATTGTGTACTGCTACTCAACGGTGTAAGATCACTAATTTGATTATCATTTAAGAGCAACCATTTTAAAGCAGGAAAATTAGTAACCCCACTAATATCAGTAATTGCATTTCCATTTGCATCCAACTCAATAAGTTTGGGCAAATTGATTAAGCCATTAACATCTCCAAGTTGATTATTATCAAGCAATAAATACTGTAAATTGGGTGTCCCTGACAACGCACTGACATCACTAATTTGATTCCCGCTTAGCGAAACCCAGTCCAATTTGCTCAAACCGGCAATTGGAGCAACATCACTGATAATATTATTATCAAGCTGCAATGTCCAAAGTTCTGGCATCGATGCAATAACACTTATGTCACTCACCTGATTGTTATCTAAAGTTAAAACCGATAGCTCAGTTTTGTTGTTTAGTGCACTGATATTACTAATCTGATTCCCAGAAAGATAAAGATTCACAAGATGAGTCATTGACGCTAAAACACTAATATCACTAATCTGATTGTTCTCTAAAGCTAAGGTCTCCATATCCATAAAACCTGCCAGTGGACTAATATCACTAATTTGATTTCCTGAAAATCCCAGGTCATCTATTTGCGTTAATCCAGACAATGGGCCTAAGTCGCTAATTTGATTTCCGTTAAGCAAAACAAAACTAATATTATGCAAATATTCAAATCCAGTAATACTAGTAACACCTGAATTATTTAAATAAATTGTGCTAATTGTATCAAGCTGTGCCTGTGTAACCATATCATCGACACTACTCATTCCCAAATCATTTCTAATATACTCAGCAACTACCGGATCAGGAAAGATTGCACTAATCGCCGCCGGTGGTGCTACTGCATCTTCAGCAGACACAACCACATGATTTATCGGCATGATTGTTAAACTAAAAAGCACGATTAAACTCATGCAACTCATTATTATTCTGATTTTTTTCATAAAACTTGCGCCCCCGCACCTTATTTTACCCTATATTAAGGAAACCATGTTTTATGCCCCCACAAAACACACTGACAGTATAACACGTTTTACTGAGCTTTGAAACTCTTTCACTTTCTTTTTGAAGAAGTTAAAATGCGGCGGGCCTTGGGCCCGCCGCATTTACTCTGCTTAATTAAATTGTTCAATAGCTTTTTGCAATTGAGTATCGTTGTTTTGGTTTTCACGGTAAGCACGATTCTTTTCGTTCATTGTTTGTACCGTATCAAAATCCATTTTCCCGGTTTGCTCAAGACCATTATCCGCTTGGAATTTTTTAATTCCCGCTTCAGTCTCTTCATCAAACTGGGCATCATAACCAATTTGGTATCCGTAGAATTTCAACAAATGTTGCATGTAACTTACCGGATATCCAGTATCACCAAGTTGGTATACTTTATCAGTAGAAATATATGGAATTAAATATGGCTGAGTTGCTTGTTGCACAACATCAGGAGTAATTCCTTTTTCATTAATCCAGTTTCCGTCCGGAGTTAACCATTTTTCAATAGTCAATTTTAACTGGCTGCCATCAATAAGATCAAAAGTATTTTGGGCAGTACCTTTACCATAAGTTTTGGTACCAACAACTTTAAATCCTTCAATCTCGCGATAAGCTGCCGTCATAATTTCTGATGCTGATGCAGTATTTTCGTTTACCACAACAACAACATCTTTAATCGGGCTTTCACTGATTGAAGAAAACTTAGTTACCGTGCGTCCATCTTTATCAACTGTCTGCACATATGGTTTAGTATCACTGACGGTTTTATCTAAGATTGTTGAAACTGACGAAACATAACCGCCGCCATTATTACGTAAATCAACAATAACCCCGCTAACACCTTCATTTTGCAATGATTCCAAAGCAGCCAAATATTGAGTGCCGGCATCTTCTGTAAATGAATCTAAAACAATATAACCGATTTTCTTATCACCACTGGTAATTACCTTAGTCTCAGCTGCTTCAACCGTAATCGCATCACGAGTAATTGATAACGTTTCGCTCGCGTCACCGCGGCGAACATCTACTTTTACTGTTGTTCCTTTTTTTCCGGTTAATTGATCGACAACTTCTTGCGAGTTGTCGCCGCTCACTTTGTTACCGTCAACGCTGACAATAACATCGTTCACTTTCATCCCAGCAGTTTCTGCCGGTGAACCCGGAAATACTTCGGTGATAACCGGTTCGCCAGCTACAATGAGCAACCGAACGCCAATACCGTCGAATGATGAACTCAGACTTTGTCTGAATTCGTCAGCTTCACTTTTCGTAAAATACGTTGAATGCGGATCATCGAGGCTTTCAGTTAATCCTTTAATAGCACCGTCAATTAATTTATCTTGATCGGGTACTGCTAATGCATTTTGGCGGATAAGCGCTAATGCCTGTTCAAATTTTGCCATGCTGTCATACTGTACGGTATTGAAAGCAGACATGATTGTCGTTGTACCTAATACACTTACTAAGATTGCTACTAGCGCTACTAATACTAATGTATAGGCGTTAAACCGTTTTTTATTCATTTCGTTCCTCCATATGTTACCATGCGCCAGGATAACTTATCACATCACGGGTATTAATAACGTATTGATACCGAATGCCCTTATCTCCTGGAAAGTATTCTATGTTTTTCAAAATTTCTAAATGTAAATGCGGTCCGGTTCCTAAACCAGAAAATCCGGAATAACCAATCGTCTGGCCTTGGGAAACAACATCCCCGCGACTGACCGCCGGTGACTGCAGATGAGCATACATTGCGACATATGACGTACCGTCAACAATATAACCAACAACTACATAGTTACCATATCCACCGCCGCAGTAACTTGTACCACTGCCTTGCGAACAACCAGATAAAGTTTCCAGTACTCGACCATTACCGATAGAAAGGATTGGCGTACCATATCCTAAACCACCAATGTCAGTACCAATATGACCACTATAACAACCAAACTCACAAGTTACCACACCTGTAGGTGTTGGTAAACTAAAATAAGAAGTTGATGGCACGCCATTATTAAACTCATCTAACTGGTTTTGAATATCCTGTTCACTTTGCTCAAGATTGGCATCATGTGCTTCAGCGGCTGCAATTAAGCTAACCATCTCTGCCCGCAATCCATCTTGAGTTGCATATTGTGCTTCCAAGTCAGCCTGCTTTGTTGTCAAATCAGCACGCTTGGTTTCTTGCTCAGCTTTCTTGGTCTCAACTGCAAGCCGTTTCTCATTAATCTCACGAATCAATTCCTTATCGGCTCCAGTAATCTGCGAAACTGCCTCGCTGCGGTGAATAACATCAGTTAGTGAACTGGCATTTAAAATAAAATCGAGATATTGATTTCCCTTATTGGCCAGTTGCATTGAACTCATGCGATCACGAATAATTTCATGCTTTGCTTCAATTTCAGCCTCTAATGTGGCAATCTCATTTTGCAATGTTGTAATTGTAGACTCGATAACTGCAATTTGTTCTTTAGTTTGACTAATTCCATTCTCCAAGATTCTAATCTTCTCAGTAATTCCTTCATAGTCATTTTTATAGCCATCAAGCTTTTGCTGATTGGCTTCGCGCTCCGCTTGAATCCGATCATATTCTGCCTGACATTCCGCCGCCGAATCACATGCAGCAACCGGCATTGGATTAAAACTACTGATTCCGGCGAATACACCGAGCATCAATACAATTGATAATACACTAAACTCTACTTTTTTACGTACTTTCATCATGGACCTCCAAATTCTCTTTCCACTTTTACTTGTGCGTGTCCTAACTTTTTGCCCTACTATTTCTTCAAGAATTTACCAACCGGCAATAGACTTCCGATAAATCCGATGGCAACCCCTAATGCGCCAACGAAAACTGTAACTGGTAAAGCTATAACCTCGAATGGTGCGAAAGCAAATATTGTCATGCTTGCCTGAATACTGTCGAAGAAGTAATAATAGCCACCTAATACTAAACCAATCGGAATAGCGGCACCAATAATACCTATAAAAATCCCTTCAAGGATAAATGGCGTTCGAATAAACCAGTTCGATGCCCCTACAAGACGCATAATCTCAATTTCAACCCGACGCGCAATAATGGTAATTCTGATTGTATTGGAAATTAATATTAACGCAACAATCCCAACAACTGCACTTAAGCCCACACCAACATATTGAATAGTACCGAAGACAGCAAAGATTTTCTCTGCAGTCTCAGTTTGATATTTGACTTCATAAACACCATCAATATTTTTAACAGCATTAATAACTGTTTGATAATCTTTTGAATCATCAAGTTTAATGGTAAAAGTTTTCTTCAATGGATTGGTCTCGCGATAATCCTCAAAGATTTTCCCGTCTTCACCATAATATTTAATTAAATCATCCAGCTCTTGGTCTTCACTTTGATAAGCTACCGATACCACGTTAGGAATTTGTTTAATTTCTTGTTGCATCTCTGCTGCTTGATTTGTTGTAATTTCTTTATCCAATGATACATAAATAGCAATATCTTGTTCCATTGCATTAGTAATATATGTAATATTAATCAATAAAACTACTACTAAGCTCGTTAAGAACAAAGTAACTGCTACTGATAAGATTGCCGAAAACGACATCCAGCCTTGGCGGAAAATATTTTTAAATGCGTCGATAATCTGACGCCCTAACATTCTAAAGACTCTCATCAACGAAATACCCTCCCTCAGTAACATCACTATAAATAGTTCCGTTATTAAATGTTAATGTCCGTTTAGGCATCTCATTTACTAAATGCACATCATGTGTAGCCATAACTACGGTTGTTCCCATTTGATTGATTGCTTCAAGAACATCCATAATACTGCGAGAAGTCACTGGATCCAAGTTTCCAGTCGGCTCATCGGCTATTAATATAGAAGGACGGTTGACAATCGCCCGGGCAATTGCAACCCGCTGCTGTTCACCACCAGAAAGTTGATGCGGCAATTGTTTAGCTTTACCTTTCAAACCAACAACTTCCAAAGCATCTCTCACCTTGCGGCGAATATCAGAACTCTTTTCACCATGAACCTCTAAAGCAAAGGCTACGTTTTCAAACGCAGTCCGGTTTTGCAGAAGTTTGAAATCCTGGAACACAACGCCAATCGTGCGTCGATATAAAGGCACCTTGCTGTTGCGGATTTTAGAAACATTCTTGCCATTAACAATAACATCACCTTTTGTCGATTTTTCTTCACGATACAAAAGACGAATAAACGTTGACTTTCCGGCACCAGAATGACCCACCACATAAACGAACTCACCATCGTTAATAGTAACGCTAATGTTGTTCAAGGCATGCATATTCTTATTATAAACTTTTGTCACATTCGCTAACTGAATCATAACTACTTCTTAACCTTCTTTCGTTGACGAAGTTCTTAAAATACCGATACCATCACCCCAGTGACATATCTTCAATCATTATAACATAAATCATAAATATGAAAAACCTTTTTAAAATGTGCAGAAATCACTTTTTCTCATAAAACTCCCTGATAAACTCCGAAAAAAAGGACGGGCGATAAACGCCCGTCCTTTTCCCAAATTCTATTCAGTACCAGGAAACCACCCCGGCTTGGCCAGAATCCAGTCTCGCATCAACTCCGGAACCGCCGTTGCATCAGCACCTTCAGCATCGAATGTTTGCACAATCTCATCCTCCCGGCCAGCATCAACCTTAGCAATCCAATCCGGATCAATAACAGCCACCCGGCCAAGTGCGGCAAAATCAGCACCAAGTGTTAAAGCATGCATTGCCTGTTCAGGAGTAAAAATAGAACCAACAGCAACCAAAGGTACACGCCCATCAATAATATCATGCAACTGTGTCACCATCGCCGCTTGGCTTGTTGCTTCCATTCGCGGATGGAAATCCACCTGTGCCATCGACACATGCAAGTAATCCAAATTATATCCTGCTAACCGGTCAACTAATTGCAAAGTCTCATCAAAACGAATGCCCGGCGTTTCAAATTCTTCCGGTGAAAAACGATAACCAACAATAAAATCACGTCGTTTCGCTTGCCGAATAACTGCCTGAACCTCATTAACAATCTGCAATGGAAATGTCATGCGTTTATCAATACTGCCACCCCATAAATCCGAACGAGTATTTGTCAGCGGCGAGAAAAACTGCTGAATCAAATATGTATTAGCACCATGAATCTCAACGCCATCAAATCCAGCATCAATCGCCATGCTAGTCACCCGGCCAAAATCTTTGATAATAGCACGAATTTCGGCATCGCTTAATTCCCTTGGCACCACCATATTTCCGGCTGCATCAACATTGCGCGGATTACCTACCGTCCCGCTTGAAACTACATCACCATCAATTAAATCCGGCGGACACTGCCGCCCGCCATGTTGCATCTGCAAAATCGCTTTACCGCCACCGCGCTTAATCGTTTCTGCCAACAACCGTAATCGTGGCAACTGCCGCTCATCGAAGCCAACAAATTGGCCTGGAAAAGTAATTCCGTTAGGTGAAACGGCAATACACGCTGTAATAAACATGCCCACACCATTTGCTCTAGCTGCATAATAACTCAGCTCAGCATCAGACACTGTGCCATCGGGATTTGCCGATTCGGTGGTCATCGGTGCGATGACCACCCGATTTTTAATCGTCTCACCATTAGGTAAAGTGATTGGTTCAAATAATTTTTGATATTTCGCGTTCATAAAATACCTCCTCACATACTCTATAATTATATCACAAAAAATGCTTATCACTACTGCCCGACACTTTGACACTGCAACAAAAATTCGGTATACTAAGCACAGTATTAAAAGGAGGATTTTGACATGAACAAGACAGTAAAAATTATTATCACCACCGCTCTTGCCGGATTGCCAATCGCCGCATTTGGCATCATGGCGATTGTTACCCAAAATCTCTCCTGGCTTTACGACCAACTTTTTATTTGCGGAATTGTTTTTCTGATTATCGGACTGCTTCTTTTTATGCGCTATAATCATATCGAACGCAAACATAAATTTGGTCGATCAACTGATGAATATGGAAAAACCAGTTGGGGTGTCCAACTCAATCCAAAATATGAAGCACAATTTGAAGAAGGCTACCAAGCATCGCGTAAACATTGGTTAATGTTACCACTGATTCTCACTGGTCTTGCCTACATTATTATAAGTATTATACTCGTCTACACGAGATAACTGGAGGATTTATTTATGACAACGAAAAAAAGAGTCGTATCCGGAATTAAACCTACCGGAGAAATGACGCTAGGAAATTATATTGGTGCCATCAGCAACTTTGTAAAGATGCAAGATGAATTTGAAATGTTTGTTTTCGTCGCTGATTTACATGCTTTAACTACGCCGCAGGATCCGGTGCGATTACGCCGGCTGGTCCGCGAAATCGTTATGGTTTATCTCGCTTGCGGTTTAGACCCGGCAAAAACAAAATTATTTTTACAATCTGAGATTGCTGAGCACAGTATGTTATCTTGGGTTTTGCAGTGCCATACTAATATGGGTGAACTTGAACGCATGACCCAATTTAAAGACAAGTCCGCTGAACAAAAAGCAAAATCAGGAGCGATTGGCAGCGGCTTGTTCTGCTATCCAGTCTTGATGGCAGCAGACATCTTATTATATAATCCAGATGTTGTTCCGGTTGGTGAAGACCAAAAACAACATGTTGAAATAACCCGGGATATTGCCGGCCGTTTCAATCATCAACACGGAGAAACTTTTGTTATTCCTGAAGACTATACCCCTGAAGTCGGGGCACGAATTATGTCACTGCAAGATCCGACTAAAAAGATGAGCAAGTCTGATGAAAATGCCAAAGGATACATTCTATTATTAGATGAACCAGCAACTATTATTAAAAAAATTAAAAGTGCGGTCACTGATTCCGAAGGTATCGTTGCTTATGACCCGGTCAATAAAGCCGGTATCAGTAACCTATTAACAATCTACAGTGTTTTGAAAAACCAAAGCATTGATGCCAGTGTTGCTGAATTTGCTGATAGCAATTATGGAACGTTCAAACAGACTGTTGGTGAGTGCATCGTTGAAGCATTAACGCCAATTCAAGAAAAATTCCGCTACTATCAAGAAAACCCCGAACTTGTTGATGCCATTCTTGATGAAGGTGCGGCAGCGGTTCAACCAATCGCAACTAAGAATATGAAAAAAGTTTATAAAAAAGTTGGTTTAAATCGTAAGTAATCTAAAATGTTGATAAACATTTTGGCAAACAATAGATGCAACAAGTGACTAACCTACTATTAGGAGGAAAAATGACATGGATACTATTTGGCAATATCTTCAGTATTTGATTCTTGGTTTAGCCCAAGGGATTACTGAACCATTACCGGTTTCTTCAAAGGGACACGTGGTAATGTTTAACAATTTCTTTGGCGCACCGGTTGGTGAAGCTGATATGGTCTTCTTCTTGGCAATTGTCCATCTTGCTTCATTGATTGCAATTGTATGGATTTACCGCGAAAAAATAAAGCACATCTTAGTTGGTACTTATGGTTACGTAGTGAAAAAAGATAAACGTGAGCGTTCTTTCGCTCGCTACACATCGTTGCTTTTAGTTTCTTTCGTCATCTTTGCTTTCTTCGCGGCTATCTCATTGCTCTTTATTGATGAGCTATTCAGTGGCAGCACAATCATTGTTGGTATCGGGTATCTGATTACAACCATTCTCTTGGTTGCTTCTGACCACATTAAAGTACCATCGCCAAAAACTGAAAGTAAAATCACTTTAATGGATGCTATCTTTATCGGTGGTTCACAAGTATTGGCATTAATTCCCGGTGTAAGCCGTTCAGGGACAACACTGGTTGCCGGACTCTTCCGAAAATTTGATCGCGAAACAGCTATCGACTACTCATTCTTCTTATTTATCCCAACTGTTTTGGGAGCGAATGTTGTACTTGCCGCTATTAAAGCAATTAAAACCGGCGTACTGATTCCAAGTGGTATGATAGTGCCTTACATCATCGCTTTCTTTGCATCACTCATCGGAACCTACTTTGCATTTAAGTTCTTGCTCTTCATCGTGAAAAAGCAAAAACTGACATATTTCGCAATCTATACTTTCATTCTGGCAATGCTTAACATCTTCCAAATCGTGAGCAGTGTTGCTGATTAATTGAAAAAACTAGTAAAAACCCGAGTCCAAGGACTCGGGTTTTTATTTATGAGTTTGCTGATAAGTTTGTCCCCAATCGCACATTGCATGAATAATATCTTTCATCGACATACCAGTCTCAGTAAGCTCATACTCAACCTTCGGGGGAATCTCCGGATAGATGGTTCGCGATATCATACCGTCATCTTCAAGTTCACGTAATTGCAAAGTTAATGAGCGCTGGGTAATGCCGGATATTTTCTTTTGCAACTCACCAAAACGCAACTTTCCATATAAGAGGTGGTAAATAATTACCGGCTTCCACTTACCGCTGATTAACTGTACCGTTGTTTGCACCGGACATATTTCTGTTTGCATATTATCACTCTTTCAGTATACTTTTTATCCTATATATAATTATTATACATAAATGTATCATTATTGACAATGGCAATAGTATACAATTCTGCCCTAAGCCTAACTTCCTGCCATATTGGCATAAAATTTGCGTACTTCACGGCATCACGCTTTCATGTTACCATACAAGTATAGACTTAAGGAGGAAATAAGTATGTCAACAACCATTGAAACTATTATGCAAGCTCACAACTATCGTTACGCTTGCAAACAATTTGATCCAAATAAAAAAATTAGCCCTGAAGATTTTCAATATATTATTGAAACAGCAAGACTTTCACCAAGCTCATTCGGGCTTGAGCCTTGGAAGTTTTTACTAATAAATGATGAAACTATAAAAAATGATTTGCGTCCATTTTCATGGGGAGCACTTCGCAGTCTTGATGGTGCCAGCCACTTTTTAATTGTATTAGCAAGAAAAGATGTCAAAGCATTCTCACCCTATGTGAAACACATTATGAAAGATATTAAAGGATATGACATTGATGGTGAAGCATTCAATCAACAACAAACATTTTTCCAAAACTTCCAGCAAAATGATTTCGAGTTATTGGAAAATAAACGGACATTATTTGATTGGACCAGCAAACAAGCATACATCCCTTTAGCGAATATGATGACAACTGCTGCTGCGCTTGGTATTGATAGCTGCCCTATTGAAGGCTTTAATCGCGAAGCGGCCGAAAGCTATCTCGCTGAGAAAAACATTCTCGATCGTGAAACATATGGAATTGCCTACATGGTAAGCTTTGGATATCGCGCTGAAGAGCAACCAATTAAAGTTCGTCAGCCGCTTACTGATATTTTCGAGGAAATTTAAAAACACGTGATTGCTAAAGCAATCACGTGTTTTCATTTTATACAAAATTATTCAATAGCCTCAAGTTCTTCAACAACTTCTGAGTTACTGCTTTTTCTGCGGATATACAATGAGTAGATAACCGTCACCAAACCACCAACGATAATTGTGAAGTAGAACTGCCCGCTACGCCAAAGCAAAAGTCCCGGACCCAAAGCATCACTGCTGAAAATAAATGAGTAGATAAGCGTGAACAATACTTCGCTCCCGCCGGTCGCTCCGGGAATAGGGATAAATGATGTAATCAGTGCGATAAGAATGCTACCGCAAGTTGCATAAATCCACATCCATATATTCAGCTCCATACCAAATGCCAAAGCAACAAAAATAGGCAGGAAGTTGAAAATAATCATCCGTCCACAGTTAAACAAGAAAATCTTGAAATGCGCCATCCGATGCTTGCCAATTAGTTGAATACCTTCACGGAACTCACCAATACCAAGTGAAATATTAACAATCCACTTTTCACTTTTTTCAGCATTTATTTTCTTCAAAATAGTACTAAGCAAGCCTATGATAACGCCATGCAGTTTTTCTGACAATGCACAAGTTAACATTGTCACGTAAACAAGTAAGGTACTCCCGAACCCAATAACTAAAAAAGCATCTAATCCCGGAACATAGCTACTGAAAAACGGATAAGAAATCAAAGCTGAAACAAATGACATTGCTAATAGTGATGCTACATACAAAATTAAGTTCACCGTCACCATAGAAATAGCACTGCTCAACTTGACCCCTTGTTTATTCATATAATAAGTTTGTAAAAAATCGCCACCGGTTGCTGCCGGCGTTGCTAAACTATAAAATTGTCCGATAATTGTTGCAAATACCGCGTCCATATAACGATATTTAACACCTTGAATTTTCCCGATTCGCTTAATGACAACTGCTTCGGCAAACCACCAAAACACAACTAGCGACATAGCTGCCGCCACCCATAAAAGATTAACCTGCTGCAACTGCAACAACTTCTCAGCAGTGTCATCTTTCAAAACATACCAAACCGTAATCCCGGTTATTACTGCAACAAAAACGAGACTCCAAAATGTTGAATTTTTAAATATAGATTTTTTCTTCAAGCAACTAAGCCTCCATAATATTCTTCTCTTATTATATCAGAAATCCACTGCTAAACATAATATTATTTATATCGTAAAAAGCGCCCAGCCAAAGCCGGGCGTTTTTAAGAATTCTTCCCAATAAAAAAGCACATCTTAGATGTGCTTATTCAATATATCAATCATAATCTTATAGCCTGTTTCATTGGGATGTAAGCCATCACTTGCGTAACTTTCTATCAACATTCCTGATGGTCTATCAACAAAAGCCGAATAATAATCAACGAAATCGGCACCACTCACTTCAGTATAGTCTCGCAAAACACTATTAATTCGGCGAATAATCACCGCAGCCAACTCATTATCAATTAACTTTTCCGGCGGACGTTTTATAGGCAGAACACTGGCAACCAAAACCTGATTCCCGGCGCCTAAAACCATATCCGCCATTTCAATAATATTTGCTGTCACCTCGGCTACGATGCCATCAGCATCGTAGCCGACATATTCTTCCCCACGTAGCCAGGCTTGTACATCATTGATGCCGCCAAGAAGAATAACTTTATTTGGATTTAATTGCAAAGCGTCGGCCTCAAACCGTTTACGCATATAAACAGTTCGGTCACCACCAATTCCACTGTTGACAACTGTTCCCAGATATTCATAAGCAGTAATCAGAAAGGCTTCAGTAATTGAATCACCATAAAACAATATATCTACTTGAGTATTATTTGCCAGCAAATACTCGTTGCGCTGATCAAATTGATCACGTTTTGCATCAGTATAATCATAACCAAAATAACCTGGTTTAACAACATTCATTCTATCAATCCTTACTTTCTACAAATTCGCCCGGTACTTTTTCATAATCTCTGCAAAAAGCTCGGCACTGGTCGGCGGTGTATAAGTAATTACATTTGCTCCGGCCTCAATAGTTTCACGAATCGACTCATCTGTCGGACCTCCGGTCGCGATGATTGCAATTTCCTGACTATGTTTGCGAATTTCGCGAACAATCTCTGCCGTCTTTGCTCCGCCGGAAACATTAAAGATTTGCGCTCCGCTTCGCAGCCGCGCCTCAATATCTTCCTTCGCTGAAACCACAGTAATCACAACCGGAATATCCAGCCGATCGCTGATTTTCTTAATCAACTCATTTGGTGTCGGTGCATTCAGCACCACCCCATATGCACCATGTAACTCAGCATCCAAAGCAATATCATATGCCTGCTGACCGCTGGTTAAACCGCCGCCAACACCACAAAACACCGGCATCGGCGATGCCTGAATCATCATCTGCGAAATCGCAATTGTCGGTGTAAAAGGATATACCGCAATCAAGCCATCTGCATTGCAGTTAGCAATAATTGAAACATCAGTAGTAAAAATCAACGACCGAATATGTTTACCGAAAAGCTTAATTCCCCCTGCTTCCTGAATAATCTCGGGAACTTCAACAATTTTCTGCCGTAACGGACTCTTTATATTTGGTACAAAAGCCATACCATCACACCCTTCCATTACCTTAAGTATAACTTATCGATGCAAAGACTGTCTATAACTTACTTCACTACTAACAAAATTGTTATCTAAATGGCAGCATCTTTGTTATACTAAATAAAAAGAGGTGTTGCTATGAAACAAATTCCCAATTGTATAACTCTTTTGCGGATATTTTTGACTATCGCCTTATTTTTCTTCATTCAAGATACCTGGGTTTTTATTTTTATATATATTTGTTGTGGTATCAGCGACATTCTGGATGGCTATATTGCCCGCCGCTATAAGCTTTCCTCAGCCTTTGGTGCAAAACTTGATAGCATTGCTGATTTTATCTTCTTTGTAACTTCAATACTTCTATTTATCATTAAATTCCAGCTGCAATTTCCACTATATGTCATCATTTGCTTCATAGTCATCTTCCTTATTCGCATAGCTAACCTAGTTATTACTAAAATCAAATTTAAACAATGGGGTATGTTTCATACTATTGGTAACAAAATCAGTGGCTTACTACTCTTCCTAATTCTGCCGATTGGAGTTTTAATCAACTATTTTCCAGATATTCCGGTCATTATTTTAGGTGCTACTGCACTTCTATCTGCTCTGGAAGAAATGCTAATCTTGCAAAAAATGACAACCTATAATGCTGATACTAAAAGTCTTTTTGGGGGAAAATAAAAACGGCGGGAGAGCTCAGCTCTCCCGCCGTTTAAAAATTCTTCATTAGTCAGTTACATAAGGAAGTAATGCCATTTGGCGTGCGCGTTTAATAGCAATCGTTAATTCACGTTGATATTTAGCACATGTTCCGGTAACACGACGAGGTAAAATTTTTCCACGTTCTGAAACAAAACGTTTCAATAATTCCGCATCTTTAAAATCGATTTTTTCAATTTTATTTGAAGTAAAGTAACATACCTTACGACGTCTTTGTCTTCTTGGACGCATCGTTGTTCCTCCTTTTTACATCATCTGGAATTATAATTCCAAATAATTAGAATGGTAAATCATCATCCGAAATATCGAATGTTTGGGTTGGTTTTTCAAAACTGTCAGCAGCTCCGCCGCCATTGTTTGATGAAGGTCCGGCATCATAGCTCGGCGCTCCATAATCATAAGCGTTGTCACGGTTGCCACCGCCAGCATTAGAACCTTTTGGTTCAAGGAATTGTACGCTATCGCAAACAACTTCCATAACAAAACGTTTAGAACCATCTTGAGCATCGTACGAACGCGTTTGTAAACGACCGTCAACGCCAACTAAAGATCCTTTATGCACATAATTTGATACGTTTTCTGCTTGTTTTCTCCAAACAACACATGGAACGAAATCAGCTTCGCGCTCTCCGCTTTGGTTAGTAAACGTACGATTAACGGCAAGACTGAAAGTCGCTACCGCTACACCGCTAGGTGTGTATCGAAGTTCTGGATCGCGTGTTAAACGACCTACTAAAGTTACTCGATTCATCATAATTACATCATCACCTAACTACTCATCGTCGCGAATCGTGATAAAACGAATAATGTCTTCACTGATACGCGCTAAACGTGTAAATTCATCAATTGCAGCTCCTGGAGCTTCAACATTTAAAACAACATAGTACCCTTTAGAATGCTTTTGGATGTCATACGCTAATTCACGTAATCCCCATTTGTCAGTTTTTTCAACTGTCGCACCTTGAGTTTCTAAAGTGTTGTTAAATGATTCGATCACTGCTTCAGTTGCCTCAGCCTCTAAATCAGGACGAACAATATACATAATTTCATATTTATGCATCACACTACACCTCCTTATGGTCTATCGGCCCGTTCCCGGGCAAGGAGTAATTATTAAAATCACTCGGAATATATTGTATCACTTCTCCCCTTAAAAGTAAATGCAAAATTTATTATCTGCCTTATGAAAAAAAAGCGCCAAGTGGCGCTTTTATAACATTTCTTTCAATAACTGACTAACTGTATCATGGGCCTCAACATAAGTATCGTACACTTCCTCGCCCCAATCCAAAATCGTATCAATAAACTCTTGCTGGTCGGTCTCAGCTTCCAACTCCCGCAACGGATTATAACCACGGAAAATTGGCGCCTTGAATTTTGGCATATCTTTGAGATTTGCAACAAACAGTTCAACCTTAGCCAATGTCTCATTGCTAAGGTTGTGACTTTCACTTAACGCCAGCGGCAACAATAATGTCGCAAAATCTGCATCATTCACACAATAATAGTCCGGATGCATCAATTTGTAAGCTGCACTCATGACCGCTTTGTACTTCTCATTGTCACCAGCCAGAAAATCCGACGCTAGCATTTGCTCATACAAATGACGGCAGCCTTCCTCGCCCTCGGCAACAACTAAGCCACAGACAAGACAAATATCAACACCAAACCCGGCATAATCAACTTTCAACGCCATATGAGTTCCTTCTTTCTTTTTTTTGAATCACTAACAAAAAATATTTGAAAACGCTTCTCATTCTAAGGAAACCTGCAAAAGTTTATGCGAAGCGTATCTAAACATACGTGCCAAATAAACTTTTGCAGGTTTTCAACGAATGGAGGCGTTTCTCAATATTTTAGACGTTGAAACGGAAATGAACAACATCCCCATCCTTCATCACATACTCTTTACCTTCAATGCGGTATTTCCCGGCTGCTCGCGCTCCGGTTTCACCACCTGTCGCTAATAAGTCATCGTAGCTGACTACTTCAGCTTTGATGAAGCCGCGTTCGAAGTCAGTATGAATAATCCCGGCACACTCTGGTGCTTTCATTCCTTTGACAAAAGTCCATGCGCGAACTTCCTGCACGCCGGCAGTGAAGTAAGTCTCAAGTCCGAGCAAGTCATAAGCAGCTCGCGTAAGTATTTCAATCCCGCTTTGCTCAACACCTAAATCGGCTAAGAACTCAGCACGTTCATCATCATCAAGCTCAGAAAGTTCAGCTTCAATTTGTGCGGAAATAACCACAACTTGCGCTCCTTCTTTAGCAGCTAACTCACGAACCGCTTGCACATGTTTATTATTATCGCTATTAGCAATTTCATCTTCAGCAACATTTGCTACATATAAAATCGGTTTAATTGTCAGCAAATTCAGTTGACGAATGTATTTCCACTCGGGCTCATTCAATTCAACAGTACGAGCCGGCAAACTATTTTCGAATGCTTTACTAATCCGCTCTAACGCCGGATATTCAATCGCTGCATCCTTATCTTTCATTTGCGCCATCTTTGCTAAACGCTTCATCCGTTTTTCAACAGTATCCATATCGGCAAAAATAAGTTCCAGATTAATTGTTTCAATATCACGAATCGGATCAATATCTCCATCAACATGAGTAATATCCGGGTCTTCGAAACAACGAACAACCTCACAAATTGCATCAACCTGACGAATATGTGCTAAAAATTGATTCCCTAAACCTTCACCTTTAGAAGCACCACGCACTAATCCGGCAATATCAGTAAACTCAAAAGCAGTCGGTATCGTCTTTTGTGGCTTCACCAACTCCGTTAATTTTTGTAACCGCTCATCCGGCACCTCAACAACACCAACATTCGGGTCAATCGTCGCAAACGGATAGTTTGCCGCAAGTGCACCCGCCTTAGTAATTGCATTAAATAATGTCGACTTCCCCACGTTTGGTAAACCAACAATTCCAGCTGTCAAAGCCATAAATAAAAACCGCCTTCTCTTTACATTTCTCACCTATTATACTAAAAAACCCGGCAAAAGAAAACAACCTATTGCTTAGGCAGCAACCGCCCACCTAAACGCACCCAACGATGTTCCTGATTAAACTCCAGAACCACATCACTATAAGGCTTCTCAATCACTACCTGGTACCGATCGGTTAGGCGCGCCGGATAAACCGTCGCACCTAACCACACCCGAAGCCCTTCTTCATCAAAAACAACCTGCACACAACTATCTTCCTCATCACTGGCGTATACCCCGGCAACTTGCTCAATGAAGCCCGCATCCTCAATAAAACTATATTCTGGCTTTACAATCTCAGCACTAAGACCAAGCGCAAGCAAACGGCTGGCAACAAGTGATACCGGCACTGCCGATGTATTACACAGCACAACCACACCAAGGCCAACCTCCGCTGACCATAATATCTGCGACGATACCCCGGTCAAGCCGCCGCCATGACCGACACACTTCTGCCCGCCAATCGTTTCAATCGCCAAACCAAATCCATAATTCGACTGAGCATTGTAACGAATTGCCGGCGCGCTCATCTGCTCAATGCCTGCCTGACTCAACAATTGCTCACCACTTTGAGTGACACCACCATGCAAGTACATACACACATATTTCATCAAGTCATTGAGTGTCGACTTCAGCGCGCCACCACCCATCATAACAAAAGCATTATCATAAAAATCGAGCGTACTTTTCAGTTCACCATTTTCGTTCCAATAAAGCGTCGCTACATCGGTGTCATGCTGCGGTGCCAACATCGCAATAGTAGAACGCGTCATACCAAGCGGCTTCAATATGCAAGCTTCCAAGTAAGCTGCATAGGTTTCATATCCACTAACTCGCCGCACAATTTCAGTCAGTAAGCCATAGCCATCATTGCTGTAACTTAAAAATGCTCCCGGTGCCCCGCAAAACTCAGTTGCTGCATCTAAAAGTCGACATATTTCCTTACTTCCGGCCATAGCCAACTCATTACTAAATGCTAAATCTTCAACCTGCGGTTCAAGTCCCAGCTTCTCCGCTACCTCATAAACTGTCGTTCGATGTTGCGGAAAAAAGCCGCCACTATGACTGAGCAAATGACGGACTGTAACTCCGCGCTTATTTTCAAACTCGGGTATGTATACTGAGACCAGTGCATCTAACTCAACTCGACCTGCCTCAACCAACTGCATAATCGCAAGTGCAGTAAATGACTTAGTAACTGAGGCAACACCAAACAAACTATCAGCACTGATTTGTCGTTGCTCATCAATATCTCGATATCCAAAACTACGCTGGTACTTAATTGTGCCATCTTTTGTAAAGAGCGCCGCCCTTAAACCGGCAGCGCTATAATCCTTCATCAATTGTTCAGTAAATATCTTAAACTCTTTCATGCTCTGAGCTCCTTACAACTTATATACAATACTTTCATATGGACGTAACAAATACGTTCCCGCACTTGCTGTTTTCAAATCATAATTACTTAGCATTACTTCCTTCACATCCCATGTAAAAGGAATTTCACGCTCGGTACCATAGAAATTACAAATTACCAATACTCGCTCTTCTTCATATTCACGGATATAAGCATATACGCGCTCGTCATCTTCAAGGACTAACTCCACCGTACCATAAATAAATAATTCATAATCATGCCGCAACTGTAATACTTTACGATAATGATTCAAGATCGAATCAGGATCATTCATTTCCGCTTCAACATTAATAGTTTTATAATTCTCGTTGGTTTTTATCCATGGTTCTACATGAGAAAAACCACCATGCTCCGCCGCATCCCACTGCATTGGCGTACGCGCATTATCACGGCAACGGTCGTGAATCATCGTCATAATTTCATCATGACTTCTACCGCCACGAACAACCGCCTGATCATACAAAGTAAATACTTCAACATCACGATAATCACTAATATCGCTATAATTAGTATTAGTCATCCCCAGTTCCTCACCTTGCAAAATATATGGCGTTCCCCATTGTAAATACATTAAAGTTGCCAACATTTTGGCACTTTCTTTCCAATACTCGCCAACATCACCAAAGCGTGAAACCACACGTGGCATATCATGATTATTCCAATATAAAGTATTCCAGCCATTACCAAACAAGCCGTGCTGCCACTCCATCATTTTAGCCTTAAAAGCATTCAAATCCATTGGCTTTGTTGCCCACTTCGGCGGCACATAAGTCACGGAATAATCATAATCTAAACTCAAATGAGCAAAAGTAATAATCATATCAAACTCTTTACGTGCCGGATCACTATACTTAATTCCTTCACTAACAGTTGCGGTAGAACCTTCACCAACAGTCATCAAATGATTAGAAGGGGCAATAACCTCACGATTAAACTCTTGCACATAATCATGAACCTTAGGCAGATTAGCATAATATTCATCAGCTAAAACATATGGGCGCTCAGTCAAATTCTCTGCCTGCGGAAAAGTCATGTCCTTAGCAATATGAATAATTGCATCCACTCGGAAGCCATCAATTCCTTTATTACTCCAGAATCGGGCAATATCATAAATCGCCTCACGAACATCTGGATTGGTCCAGTTTAAATCCGGCATTTTCTTGCTGAACAAATGCATATAATACTGCTTACTCACTTCATCATATTCCCAAACTGAACCGCCAAAAAAACCTTCCCAGTTAGTCGGGGGTTCACCATTCGGTCCGCCATCCTGCCAAATATAAAAATCACGATAAAAATTCGACTGCGCCGAACGGGACTCAATAAACCAAGGATGCTCATCGCTAGTATGATTCATCACTAAGTCAAAAATAATCTTAATACCGCGTAAATGAGCTTTCTGAATTAACTCTTCAACATCATCCATCGTTCCAAAAATCGGCGATATTCCATAAAAATCGCTGATATCATAACCGTTATCATCATTTGGCGAATGAAAAATCGGATTCAGCCAAATAACATTCGCCCCCAATGCATCAATATAATCTAACTTCTCAATAACCCCACGAATATCACCAACACCATCATCATCGCTGTCATAAAAACTTCTTGGGTAAACCTGATAGACGACTGCACTTTGCCACCATTTCTTTTCCATAATCCCAACTCCGTATCTATAAACAAAATTATACTCTTATCATAGCACAAAAACCTTTTTATGGAGAAAAAATAAACCCACAAGAGTCAAACTCTTGCGGGTTTAAAAAATCATATAATCAGGCAATACCCATCAATAAAGTTAGCAACACGCTTGTGATATTGTAGAGCATATGTGCACCCATAGCAACAAGAAGGTTTTTATTTGAAAATTGATAAATCAATCCCAAAGCAATTCCCGCCGCTCCATAAGTAATCAAGTAGATGTAATCACCTTTACCATCACCAATAACATGAATCAACCCAAACAATATCGCTGCGGCAAAAATAGTAATGCCGGCTTTGACAATTCGATAAGCTTTTGAATCAGGATTCAGTTTAAACAATTTATGGAAAATTAAATCAAAGAAACCACCAAAGAATACATCTTGTAAAGCATAACGGAAAATAATTTCCTCAATAATCGGCCCACCAAATACAATTGGCAAAATTGTTAATACCGGTGCTATTTTCATTGCCTCATTCAGCATTGACTGGTTCGCTGATTGATCGGTAGTAAACATCGACACAATCATTCCGCTTAACAACGCAGCAACCATTGAAACAAACCAGCCAATACCTATCCAGTACCAAGTCTTGCTCAATTGTCTTGCCGACGAACGCAACTTAAAGAAAACTAAAATAACTCCCGGAACAGTAATCCAAATATACAAAGCCAACATATAAGCACTATTTGCCAAAGTTAAACTGATAACCCCAGCATCAACCAGACTAAGTAAAAAATAATCTACCGGTAATCTTAACAACATCAGTTCAGTTGTACCAAAATAGATGATAACCGCCGCTGCAATTCTAATCCATTGACTTACTTTTAGTTTTTCGTTCATATTATGCTTCCACCTTTATTTTAGTCTTCTTTACTCAGCCATTCTTCATATTCATCAAGAATTCCAATCATACCTTGCTCAGTCTTTTGTTGCATCAGTAATTCCTTCACTCGCGAACTGCCTTTTAAGCCCTTAATATACCATGCCATATGCCCACGCATTTCTAGCACCGCCAAATGTTCACCTTTTAGAGCTTTAAGCTCTCTAAGGTGCTCTTTCGCCACAATAAACTTCTCTGTCGGCGAAATTTTTTTGCGATACGTCCCGGTTGTCAAATACTCATTGATTTGTGCGGCAAGCCAAGGATTCCCCAAGAAAGCCCGACCAATCATAATTCCCTGCGCTCCGGTTTCCTCAAGTCGCTGCTTCACATCTTCCGGCGTTTTAATATCACCATTCCCAAAAACTGGAATATTAACCGCGTCGACAACTTGCTTCACATACGACCAATCAGCCTTACCGGTATACATCTGCTTCGCCGTCCGCCCATGAATTGCTACCGCACTTGCTCCGGCTGCCTCAACCGCCTTCGCATTATTAATCACATTAATCGTATCGGCGTTCCAGCCAATCCGCATCTTCACCGTCACCGGTTTCGATGTCACCGCATTAATACTGGAAACAATATCATAAATCTTATCCGAATCCAAAAGTAACTTCGCTCCCGCTTCATTTTTCGTCACCTTCGGCACTGGACATCCCATATTAATATCAATAATATCGCAATCACAATTGGCATCAACGAACTTCGCCGCTTCAATAAACGTTTCCTTATCGCCACCAAAAATCTGCATTGCCATAGGATGTTCATCCTCAGCAACATAAAGCATATCCAATGTCTTCTTATTTTGATAAACTACTGCTTTATCGCTGACCATTTCCGCATAAACGAGTCCAGCCCCAAATCGTTTGATAATACTGCGAAAGGCAGCATTACAAACTCCGGCCATCGGTGCCAGTACTATCGGATTATCTATCGTTATATCTTTAATCTTATATGTCACGTTATTTCCACCCATTATTCATTCGTATTGGAACTACTTTCAGTACCAGTTCCCGGTTCAATTGTAATCGGAACCGCAGTATTGGGAATTGTTTGCACCATACTGTTGTCCTCTTCCTCATCATCGTTGTTATTATCGGTCACATTTGTAGTTGTATTCGTTCCCGGCTGCGGTGGTTCCGCACCGCCGCCAAAAAGTGCGGTTGCAACAAAGTAAAACAGCACTATCACAACAACAATTCCACCTAAAATAATCAAAATACGATCCAGCCGTATTTTGGTTTTCTTTTTTCGGTTTCTGCGTTTTCCTGCTTCCTGTCCACGCGCCATTTCTTCAACCCCGCTTTCACTGCCAATTATAGCATACTATTACTGCCCAAGAAATGCATCAACATAGTTTTGTGCATCTTGCTCATTTGCATTAAAGAAAAATAATAGCATATTGCCCTTTTGCACACAATACATCTTGGTATTAAACTTATCTGCATAAGCCAAAATCTGTTCCATATTTGTCTTTGCCGTCGCATCATCATTAAACATGATAATATGGTACGGTCGATTCGTTCCGCTTTCAGCGTAACGAGCATAATTTGTAACCCCGCTCAGTGCTTGCTCATAAATAATAAAGTTATTGAACTGCGTCACATTATTAACAGTATTGGTAAACACCAACGCCTCTTTCTGTCCGGCATCCTGTGCCCGTTTATCTGCGCCAAACACTGCCGCAACACTTTGTTTCATTTGTTCATTCTCAATAACATTCCGAGTCTCCGGTTCAAGTACCAAAATCTCATTTACAAACTCCGCCATAATAATTGATTGATCGGCAACCTTATCAATAGCTGTTCCGGATGCATCAAACATAAGCGGCATATATAAAACATAATTACCAAAACCAACAACATAGCCCTGCATCGACAATTGACTCATCGTCATAAAACTATCTGCTGTTTGATAATTATCAAACTCATAAATGGCATAATAATAAGGATCTCCAAGCTGGGAAAACAAAGTCCGATTCTTAGGCGCATCAACTAAAACAGCCTGAAAATCAGCTTGCGAATAACCAAACAACTCTTCTGTTTGCTTATAAAAATTATTACTCTGCTCACTAACAAGTTGCTGTAATTGCTGCTTATCCTTCTCTTCGCGATCGGGCGAATAAATCTGATAGCCGGTTTTAGCACTAATCTGCTCAGCAATCTTGTAGGTTGGGTCTTGATTTTGGTGAAACCAGGTTGTCACCAGCGGCAAAGCCGCGCCGACAACTAAGCCCAGAACAACAATTCCAATCAACGCTATAATATACTTTTTTGACATAAAACGTTTACTCCACTTCCAGATATTCTTCTAGTGTTTTTCCACTATCATAAATAGTTTTCGCAATATCACCAACATAGCGGTAGTGCCATGACTCATACATATATCCGGTCACTGACTCTTTTCCCGGTGGATATCGTAAAATGAACCCATATTTATAAGCATTGTTTGCTAACCAAATAGCTTCCTCGGTATCATCAAAAGTTGTCTCTGCCCAAGCTGCTGAATTACTGCCGCCAATATCAAAAGCAAGCCCGGTCTGATGCTCACTGCAGCCCGGCCGCGAACTATAGCGATCAGCCGCCTCTTGACCATCAGCTGCCACATAACGATCATACAACGACTTCTGCCCGCTATAACTGCGATAAGTGCTAAAATCATTTAGCGACAATCCTTCATTTGCGGCATCAGCAGCCATTTGGCTAAATGCTACCGCTGCTTGAGCACTCTCTCCAGGTGCGTAACTACTTGGCATACAATTATTTTTATTAGCAATAATCAAACCCTTTTTATAGGTAATTGCTACATCATTCTCCACCATATAATGCGCATCAATGCTGGCTGCCAGCTCATTGATTGTTGTCTCCAACAAATCAACTTGCTTATTATCCAGTACCGCTTGCATCTTTGCAATATTGGCCTGAACTGCCGCTTCCTCATCTGCTGTAAAATCACTTAAATCATGATTCTTGAGCATATTAAAGACATCCTGATAATCAGTCATTGATGCTGCTGCCACATCATTGCTTATCCGTTTTTCTGCAGTCACTACTGTAGTCTCCAAACTTGTATAAGATGTTGGCACTGCGTTCACATCCTTATTATCCAAAGCTGTTTTAAACGTCGTCTCCGCCGCACTAACCGCTTGCTTCTCTTCATCATTAAACTTGTCATTGGCAATCCGTGGCTGCAACTCAGTATATTTTGCTGCATATTCATCAAGAGTTTTTTGATTCTCAAGCTCAGCAGCTGCCATTGCCGGAGCAATAATTCCAAAATAAATAGCTGTCCCGCCAATTCCGCCAACAACAATAATGGCAACTAATGCCACCATAACAATTCGCTTCATATTTAATTTACTTCGTTTATTTCGTCTTTTGCGTTGATTCGTATCTGACATTATTTCCACCTCATAACCACTATTATACAAGGAAACAACTTATACCTCAAATCTTTCTTGACCAAAACAATGAGCATTTTATTAGACATTTTTATCACTTTTTCGCTATTATGAGAGTATATGATAAAAAGGAGAGATGAAAACATGCTTGTTGTATTTTATTCTGAAACTGGCAACGTAGCTACATTCGTAGAAAAAACCGGACTTGAAACCTTTGAGGTTGTTACCGGAGACGAAACTATAGATCAACCATTCGTAGTGGTGACACCAACAACTGGTGACGGTGAAGCACCATACGAATTAACATTATTCCTAGACGAGCACAAAGATTATATCCGTGGCGTAGCTGCCAGCGGCGACTTAGCATGGGGTGACTCATACGGCGCTGCTGCCCGAGTAATCGCTGAAGAATATGACGTTCCTGTGATTCATGTTTTTGAATTAGAAGGAACTGATGAAGACGTTACTACATTTGTTGATGCGGTAAAAGCTTTATAGAAAATTTAAAAAAGAGCGGCCTAATGGGCCGCTCTTTTTATTCGCTTAAATAGTGAAAATTTTGCAATTCAAAAAAATCACTGCTATAATGGTAACAAATTTAAATGAGGTGATTTTATGATAATAGGAGTTCCAAAGGAGATTAAAAACAACGAGAACCGGGTAGCCATCACACCTGCCATTGTGCAAAGTCTGATTACTGCCGGTCATACCGTCTACGTGGAACAAGGCGCTGGACTTGGCAGTGAAATTCATGATGCTGAGTACAAAAAAGTTGGGGCACAAATAAGTGATGCCAAAACCGCTTGGGCAGCCGCCATGGTTATCAAAGTTAAAGAACCACAACCTTCTGAATATCAATATTTCTACGAAGGTCAGATTCTTTTCACCTACTTTCACTTAGCACCAGTACCGGACTTAACTGATGAACTGCTTAAAGCCGGAGTAACTGCAATTGCTTACGAAACTGTGCAGCTTGATAACGGACTTTTACCATTGCTGCAACCAATGAGTGAAGTTGCCGGCCGTATGGCTATTCAAATCGGTTCGCACTTCCTTGAAAAACCTAACCACGGCCGCGGCATTCTGCTTGGCGGCGTTCCTGGTGTTCCCGGTGCCCATGTAGTCATCATCGGTGGCGGTATCGTTGGAATCAACGCTGCTAAAATGGCCGTAGCAACCGGGGCAAAAGTTACCTTACTAGATACCAACATTGAACGCCTGCGTTACTTAGACGATATCTTCGCCGGCCGCATCAACACCGTTGTTTCCAGTACGTTCACTATCGCCGAACACGTCAAAGAGGCTGACCTGCTGGTTGGCGGCGTACTTGTTCCCGGTGCCGCTGCACCAAAACTTGTCAGTGAAGCAATGGTCGCAACCATGAAACCGGGCAGCGTCATTGTTGACGTTGCAATTGACCAAGGTGGTTCAATCGCAACCATCGACCATTCAACAACCCACGACAATCCGGTTTACATCAAACATGATGTTATCCACTACGCTGTGGCTAACATGCCTGGTGCGGTTGCCAGAACCTCTACCTACGCCTTAACCAATGCAACCCATCCATACATTTTACAACTGGCGAAGGCAGGCATTGACGCAGTTCGCGATTCAAACGCATTAGCACTTGGCGTCAACACCTACAAAGGCAAACTGACAAGTCTTCCGGTTGCTGAATCACAAAACAAAACCTATACACCACTTGAAGACTTATTATAGGAAGAAAAAAGGCAGCTGTTTTTAGAACAGCTACCTTTTAAAAAGCGCGGGGCTCATTTCGGAAGCCCCGCGCTTTTCTTTTTTAATCATTCAAATAAATAGTCTCATTGGCGAATCGAATAAATTTTGCCTTAATTTTAATCACCACAAAATTAGGATCCTCAGGATTTACATATGTTGTCTTCCATCTGCTCCGCCACATATGTTCCTTAATTGCCTGATCTTTAAGCTCAACGGCAATGCCACCGACCATAACCCATTCATAAGTCAATGTATTCAATACATACAAAGAAACCTTATTGTTTGCTCTTACTTGTTTCATCTTTTCACTTGTTGCTTCGCTGACAACAAAAAGCTCATCCTTAGGAAATAATTCCAAGTACGATGTTAAATCCGGATAGTCCCGAATACTGGCAACATTAACTACTGCCCGTGTATAAGGAAAGCCATCTTGACCAATCGTTGAAAATTCCGCAACTGCTACATCACGCATAATTGTTCGCATTCTGTCGAGCGCTCGTTCTTTTTCCATAATAGTCCACCTCGCCCCAATTATAGCATACAACATTAAAAAATGAGTAATCTAACGATTTCAGATTACTCATTTTCTTTAGTTATCGGTGGAATTGCTTCCTCTTTGGTCATAAATGTCTTATCTTGGAATAACCAGTACCCTTGCAGATATTGGTATGTTGCCCGGTAATCTTCACCTGCTTCACTCATTAAAACTTCATTTCCGTTTTGATCTATATAGATGCCTCTTATCGGCATACCTACCGTTTCTTCCATCTCAAATAAGAAATCGTAGTATGGCGGTATTGGCAAACCACTTTCCTTAATCAGATATGGCGCCACATAATTTGAAGCAATATAATTTTTATCATCTAAATCAATTGCACCATAGTTGCTCCAATATAACACTGGTGTTGTGTAGTATAGTAAATTATGCTCAACTCCGGTAGTTGTTTTCTCATAACCTAAAGCAGTATAAACACTTGAAAAGGCTGGCAAATGGTCACCAAACTGAACAATAATTGTTGGTTGATCTGAATTGCTAAAATAATTCACTAACTTCTCCAATGATTTATTGGCATCATAAACGCCTTGCCCATACACCTCAGCCTGAATTTTCTCATCATCTGAAAGCGGTCCTTGGTCTATAACCTTAATTGGATTATCCTCATTCAACTTACTACTATCCCAATCCATATGATTTTCCATTGAAATGCCAAAAATAAACTGTGGATTACCAGAAGTGCGCTTCGCCTCATAAGTTTCAATAATCTTATTAGCAAAATCATCATCAGAAATATAATTTCCAACATATTGCGGATCAGTAAAACTTTCTGAAGCAAGATACTCGTCAAACCCAAGATTAGGGTGCACTAAATCACGATCCCAGAACTTACGCATAAACGGATGAATTGAAGTAGTATCATAACCATATTTTTTCAAAAGCTGAGCTATCGAAAACATCGGTTGCTTAATTCTTTGCTTGTAGGCGTTCACGCCATAGGGTAAATCCAAAGCTGAATTACTCGTCAAGACATCGTATTCAGCATTCGAGGTACCACCACCATACACTGGCGTCAACATATCGGCTAAATGCGCGGCATCAGTACTGGCAAGCTGCTTGGTATAAGCCATTGGATCCTGTGAATAAGTAAAGCCCTCAAACTTACTAATATCACTTTCCGATTCACTCAAAATCAAAATAATATTCGGCCGAACCTCCGTTTTTTGCTCTTCAGCAAAAAACGCCTCTTGCGCTTCCGTTACCTCCGAACCTTGCGGTGTCGGATCACTCACTGAAACCTCAAGAAAATCTTTTATCCCATATGTAAAAGATGGAATAAATCCATTAGAAGCATAAAACTCTTTAGTACTCCAAAGATTGAAATCAAATCCAAGCAAGGCGTTCACAGAACTATTAAATAAACAAAATTGGAATATACAAATGAAAACAATTGATAACCCTGCGGCCCCAGCCAAACGTTTCTTAATATTTATTTTGGGAATATCAATATATTGCTTACGCACTGCAAAAACAATACCGGCAATTGCTAAAACAAAAATAAGCAAACTTATTATAATTGAACTGGTAATATTATATTCGACCGTCCCGCTTACATCACCAAACTCTGATAAAAGCGTCAAATCCCACATCGAAAAAGGATTATCATTGTATAAAATTTTAAAATAGTTAACAACTGACATAACCATTGTAAGTAACGTCGGAATAATTAAGCCCGCAAAAAAACTACTTGTTACAAAATAAACAATGAAGATTAATATAAGTTCCACTAATATAACAAATAAATATAATAACAAATGTGTTTGTTCCCACAGCACTGCTGCGTACAAATCATTACGGCTTATCCATTCAGTTATCAGCGGCAGAATTGAGGCAAAAACCACGCAGATTACAATCCACCCGTATTGCTTAAAGAATTTTTGCATTTTGAAGTCCCACCAATTGAATAATATCTCTGATGATTATATCAAATAAGTTGGCATATTGCAAAATCCGCTTAGTCTCATTTTAACAGTTCATCACTTTGTATTACCCGCCCAAATACGCTTCACGCACCTCTTCGCTATTCAGCAATGCAGCACCGCTCCCTTCCAAAACAACTTTACCAACTTCCAGAACATATCCCCGATCAGCAATAGAAAGAGCCATCTTAGCATTTTGTTCAATCAACAAAATCGTTGTTCCATCATTATTTATTTCTTGAATCAACTCAAATACCTGTCGAATATAGTTTGGTGCCAAACCCATTGATGGTTCATCAAGCAATAATAATTTCGGTTTTGACATTAATGCCCGGCCAATCGCCAGCATCTGCTGCTCACCGCCAGACAATGTTGCAGCATTCTGATGCTTACGCTCAAACAATATTGGAAAACGCTCATATATCGTTTCAATATCTTTTTTACATTGTTCATGATCACGACGTAAATAAGCACCCAGTTCAATATTTTCAAGCACTGTCATTTGCTTAAAAATTCGCCGCCCTTCCGGCACCAAAGCAATACCTTTTTTTACATACTGCTGGGGCGTCCACTTTGTCGTCTGCTGCCCTTCAAAAGTCACCACTCCGGCACTCGCCGAATGAATGCCGGAAAGCACCTTTAAAAAGGTTGATTTCCCGGCGCCATTAGCACCGATAAGGCTAACAATCTCACCTTGACGTACCTCTAAACTCACCGTATGCAAAGCTTGAATCGCACCGTAATGTACATCTAAATTCTCTACTTGCAACATGCTAAAACTCCTCCCCTAAATATGCTTTGATCACTATCGGATTGGTTCTAATTTCCTCCGGTTCCCCTTCGGCAATCAACTTACCATAATCCAAGACATATATACGATCACAGACTTCCATAACCAGTGACATATCATGTTCAATAAGAATAATACTTATGCCAAACTCACTTCGTATCTTGCTTATTTGCTGCGTCAGTTGATTCGTTTCCTTCGGATTCATTCCCGCTGCCGGCTCATCGAGAAACAACAATTTTGGTTTAGTTGCCAATGCCCGCACAATTTCTAAGCATCGCTGCTCACCATAAGCCAAACTACCAGCCAACTGATCAGCCTTATCAGCTAACTGAAATAAATCAAGCAGGCGTAAACTTTCTTCCCGTAACTTTTCTTCTTTACGATAAAATTGCGGCAAGCGTAAGATACTTGAAAATACACCTTCACCTGAATGAGGGTGCATTGCTATTAAAACATTTTCCATTACACTCATTTGACTAAATAAGCGAATATTTTGAAAAGTTCTGGCAATCCCGCAATCAGTAATTTTAAATGGCTTCAGGCCATTTAAACGCTTTTCCCGCTCATCCACCATGAAGCAAATATCACCAGCACTTGGCTCATACACACCGGTCAGCAAGTTAAACAAAGTCGTTTTTCCAGCTCCATTGGGACCAATCAAGCCAATTAACTCGCCACTTTCAATGTGCATCGAAACATTATCAACCGCAATAAGGCCACCAAACTGCTTACTAAGTTCTTCAACTTTTAATACAGACATCAGCTTTGCTCCTCTCTGCGTCGTAATTTCCGGTTAAAAAAATCATAAACTGCTGATAAACGAAATTCTTTTTTACCAAGCAAACCACCTGGACGGAAAATCATTATCACAATAAGAATAACACCATACAAAATCATCCGCAGCACACCATATGACTGTAAGAAAATATTAATTATTCCCAGCAAGATTGCTGCAATAATTGTCCCGGTAATACTGCCAATTCCACCAAACACAACAATAATCAGAATATCCAAAGACTTCATAAAACCAAAATTCTCCGGCTTAATAACCGTGAAATACGATGCATAAAATGCACCAGCCAGACTCGCACTCATAGCTCCGATAACAAACGCTATCGTCTTATATTTAGTCGTATTGATACCAACCGACTCCGAGGCAATCTCATCCTCGCAAATCGCCTTTGTCGCCCGCCCCGGACTACTTCGAACATAATTAACAATAATCAGAATGACAATTACAATACCTATAAACAACAATGGCCAGCTAGTAAAAACCGGAATTCCGCTCAAGCCGGCAGCACCATTTGTCAAATCTCCGCCATTAACCATCACAATTCGGATAATCTCGGAAAATCCTAATGTCGCAATTGCCAGATAATCACCTTTCAAGCGCAACGTCGGTATCGCAATCAGCAACGAAGCAATCCCAGCCACCACAATACCAACTAAAATTCCTAAAGCAAACCCTAATAATGTTGGCATCCGCATTGTTACAATTGCACAAGCATAAGCACCAATCGACATAAAACCAGCATGTCCTAAAGAAAACTGCCCGGCAATTCCAATTATCAAATTTAGCCCAACTGCCAAAATAATATTAATACCAATGGTAATTAAGGTAATCTGATAATACATATTAATAACATTAGTCATAATTAAAAGCTGTACGCCGCCATAAATAACCAGTGTCAAAATAATCCACAGTATCTGAATCTTTAAATTTGTTTTTCTCTGTAGCATCAAATCACACCTTCTCTTTCTCATTTTTACCCAGCAAACCAGAAGGCTTAACCAGTAAAATCAAAATCAGCAATCCATACACCACGCCATCTTTAATTAAAGAACTAATATATCCACTGGCAAAAATCTCAATAAAACCAATGCCAAAACCACCAAGCATCGCGCCGGGAATAATACCAATCCCGCCAAAAACTGCAGCAATAAAGGCCTTTAATCCCATCGTCACACCCATCAGCGGATCAATCGAATTATAATACAGCCCAACCAGCACTCCTGCTGCTCCTGCCAGTGCCGAACCAATAGCGAAAGTAAATGAAATCGTTGTATTAATATTAATACCCATAAGCTGAGCCGCCTCCGGATCCACACTTACAGCCCGCATTGCCCGACCCATCTTGGTCTTCTTCACAACAAACTGCAAAATCAACATTAAAACCACAGTAATGACCAGAATATACACCTGCTGCTCATTAATCAAAACACCAAAAATATCAAAAACCTGATTCGTCATCTGCGGGAACGTCTTCACATCCGGACCAACAAAAAACATCACCGTGTACTGGAGCAAGAAAGAAACCCCAATAGCAGTAATCAACATCGTAATCCGTGGTGCCTTTCTAAGTGGGCGGTAAGCGACGCGCTCGATGAGCACCCCGATTACCGCGCAGACGACCATAGCGATGAGGATTGCCGGAAGCACCGGCAATCCCAAAACCGCGATTGCAAAATAACCTACATAACCGCCAATCATATATACTTCACCATGAGCAAAATTAATAAGCTTAATAATGCCATAAACCATTGTGTATCCTAAAGCAATTAACGCATAAATGCTGCCGAGCGACAATCCGTTAATAAGCTGCTGAAAAAACTGTTCCATATCTCCACCTCTTTACATATGACTAATCAACATCCACAGTTGTCGCTGATACCTCTTGACCATTTTCTAACTTGATAACTGTCGCTGATTTCACCGCATTATGATTGCTATCAATAGAAATCACTCCGGTCACCGCCGGAAAGTTACTTGTCTGTGCCAAGGCATCATTTACTGCTGCTGCATCTGCACTACCGGCGCGCTCAATTGCATCTTTAATCATATAAACCGCATCATAGGCTAAAGCATTAAATGCATTTGGCTTCTTATTGTATTCTGCTTCAAATGCTTGAATGAAATCAGTAACCTTGGTATCTTCATTCAAAGTAGAGAAATGCGCTGAAAAATAAACATCAGTTAAAGCATCAGTTCCCGCCAAATTTACCAGTTCAGGAGAATCAAATCCATCACCACCAATAATTGGTGCCGTAATACCTGCGGCCCTTGCTTGCTTGATGATTAAACCAGCCTGACCATAATAACCAGGAATGAATAAAACATCGAACTCTTGATCTTTCAACTTAGTAATAATCGCACTAAAATCTTTATCCGCATCTGAGAAACTTTCTTCTACAACAATTGTTCCCGGAAATGCGGCAGCAAATTCTTTTGCCAAGCCCTTTCCATAATCACTAGAATTATCAGCAATAATCGCTGCGGTCTTAGCATTTAAATTTTCACTAGCAAATTTTGCCATAACTTGTCCCTGAAATGAATCTTGAAAACAATTCCGAAATGCAAACTGCTGAACATTCCCGGCAGCATCACTGGTTACATCATCAGCCGTTGCTGATGGAGTAAGAATTGGCACCCCGGTTTGATTGGCGACCGCAATCGCTGCCTTAGCATTGCCACTCGTTGCTGGACCAACAATCGCTACAACCCCTTCTTGCGTAGCAAGTCTGGTTGCAACACTCGTTACCTCAGCCTGATCAGACTTATTATCCATTTCTACCAATTCAATCTGCTTACCCAATACACCACCGGCAGCATTTATTTCTTTAACCGCCAGCTTCACACCTTCGAGCTCAGCGCTCCCATAACTAGATACTGCTCCGGATAATTCAAAATTTGCTCCAACCCGAATTGTATCTCCATTTGCTGAAGGACTGCTACATCCCGCTAATACCATTGCAGCTGTAACTGCTCCTGCCAATAACTTCTTCATAAATTTACGCTCCTCTAAAATATGATTTTTATATAACAAAAAAAGGTAAGTCCTTGCAATAAGGGCTTACCTTTAAAAATTTTTACATTTCATTTGAGCCCTTATTTTACGCCAAACAGGACTCAAACTCAAATTAGTTTCAGATCCTGGTTTCATATAATAAAATAATGACTGCTTGATTTATTTTGTTATGTGAACACTGCATCCAAAACCGCTCCTTTTTTGATATTGTTTAAATGTTACCACATGAAAACACTATCGTCAACATTTTTTTATTTCCCCAAATCACACCTAAAGAAATAGAGCGCACCTGGATGCGCTCTATTTCTCCTCAATAACAGCTCGAACATCAGCTAATAAATCGGCGTCTTTTTTGAAAACTTTCGCCGCAAGCGGACTAGCCGGAATAACTTTATAATTGTTTCGCCGTGCATAATCAACAACCAACAAAATTAAATCGCGGGCATAATCCTCATCTGCTTCGTTTTCCAATATCGTATGAAGAATTACGATATTATTATCTGTCAATTCATAGATTAATGTCGCTAAAACTTGTGTATCTTTTTTTGCAATAACCCGATGACTTTCTTTTTCATGAACAATATCAAACATTTTTATCATCTCCTTACGCTTCATTCATCTCAACAATGACAATATGACTTGACTCTAAAGCATGAAAACTAAGTGTTTCATTACTAACCTGCGCCGACATATGTGCAACAAAAAGAACATCATTAAGCACAACTACACCTTCAAGAGCTACAACATAAGCCTGGCGTCCAGCTTGTACATTAAAATCAATATCCCTCCCTGCCTCCAAAAAAGTCGCGTAGCAATTAATATCTTGATGCACCTGTACCGGCGATTTACCACCAATACCAGAAGCAAATAACAACCACTGATTTACACGTTCCTGCCAGTCATAACAATACTCACCATAACTTGGCGCTTCCACCGAATCATTAGGATATACCCAAAGCTCGAGCACTCGCGCCGGTTCATCACCATAATTATACTCTGAATGTACCACCCCACTATCGGCACTGATAAACTGCACATCCCCGCGATAAATAGTAGAAGCGTTTTGAATACTATCTTTATGCGACAACGCACCCTCAATAACATAAGTAATAATTTCCATATTGCGATGCATATGATTAGGCAAACCAAAACCTGCATCGATAACACTGTCATTTAACACTCGCAACACACCATACCCCGTCTTATCCGGATCGAAGTATTGCTCAAACGAAAAGAAATGAATCGTTTTTCTACCGGGAATATCAGTAAAACCATCCTCGTTCGCTTGAATAAATTGAATCATAGCTGACACCACCACCTCGTAATAACTCCCTACTACTAGTATAGCACCACATCTTAAATATGATTAACCATACACCCAACAAAAAAAGAGTGCTTTTACACACTCTTCTCCAAAACTAACTTATTTTGCATTCACAATCGGAATTTCCTTATTACTAAAATAACTCAACACTTCGCTAATCTGCGCCTCAGAAAGCCCGGTCTTATCAATAACAAACAATGAATTCTGCAATAAATAAACCTGAATCACCGTCTCACTCACATAAACCTCTTTAACAAGCGAGTACGGACATTCTTGTGTTTCGCCATTCATCGTTTCAGTGAATGCTTCCGGATAAAACTTATACGTAAGTGTCCCCGTAGGAGTCCTCTTACGAATCATACGAGCAACTTCACGATGTAAGAAATAATCGAATGAAAAAATAGCAAATAGTATCCCGGCAATTAATCCGGCAATAATTAAAACCATTGCCAATGTTCCATATAAATTAAGTGCCAACACAACAATCATTACCACTAAAAATGGCCATGAGCCACGTGAAATCATCAACATAATTTTTCTTCTTTTAGAATGTTGATAGTATGCTTGAGCAGTACGGAATAGCACTTCTTCATTTCTTTCAAACGATATTTCCAAAATAAACACTTCCTTATTGAGATTTAATATCCTAAGTATACCATAACCGAATGCTAAACTACTCAGATTTTTCTAATAAAAAATAATATTGCCCCTCACGGCGCACCCAGTCACCAACATGTCCATGCTCCTCAGCTGCAACCTGAAAGTTTGCCGCCGCTATCCCTAAGTCCAAATACTGAGCAACCGATTCCTTCGCTGGGTAGGCAGTTACATGTTGATCCATATCTACCATAAACCGTGCCGGCTGCCGATTCAGTGCTGACGGTGCAAGTCGAGCAGCTTCCAGAGCAGTATATATCCATGCCGCTGACTTCCTAGGCATAAACTTAGCGATGTCTTCAACATCTTTTCGTTTATGCTGTGGATTCACCCAAACTGCCTTCGCTTTACCAAGCGCAACCGTCACATAGATTTCATAATCATCAGCCATCTGTATTCTTGATAAAACTTCTGAGCCTTTATAAGTTCCGCTGACAAAACACGTCTGTAATCCTAAAAGCGTCAACTCAAGAACAAGCAGTTCTGCTAACTGCCCAACCTTAAATGCCGTTTCAATATCCTGTTTCTTCCCTGAAAAAACAAGCATATATGGAGCATTCACCTTACCATATGACAAAATGAACCCCTTAAACAAATTATCATCAGTATTTTCAATCAAATCAATATTAATTTCATAAGCACTAGATAATAATTCCTTCATTTTTGCTTCTATCATTACCTTCTGCTCATCACTCAACCGAAAATCATGCTCATATTTTCGCTCTGAGTACCGCTGATCAATAACCTCAGATAAATGTTCAAACATCACAAGTCATCTCCTTAAACATTGCTTAATTATATCATTATCAATACAACTTTCAAGTCAATCTTCAAAAATTCATTACTTTTCTATCCGACTTTTCAAATCCTTAAGTTCATCAACGGAAAAATAATATTTCTTATGACAGAAATTACATACTGTTTCAATTGTTTCACCGTCATTAATCATTGATTCCAACTCATCTTTACCAATACTCATCAATGCCGTTTCAAATCGTTCTCTGGAGCAACCACACTCAAAATAAATTTCTTGCGTCTCCAGCACCTCAAAATCATCACAAATCATTGCAACAATCTCTTCAGGCGTTTTTCCATCAGCTAGCAATCCCGAAATCGGCGGCAAATCAGCTAAACTAGCCTCCAATTGGTCTAGTACTGCCTCATCTGTTCCTGGTAAAACCTGAACAATTAAACCTCCGCTGGCTTTAATTGACCAATCAGTATCTACCAAAACACCAACACTTACAGCTGTCGGAACCTGCTCACTTACAGTAAAGTAATATGCAAAATCTTCGCCCAGCTCACCACTGATTATTTCTGTTTGACCAGTGAAATAATCTTTCAAACCAATATCTTTAATAACATAGATAAGCCCCTGTGTTCCGACTGCTCCGCGTACATCAAGCTTACCCTTATCATTCAAAGGTAATTCAACTACTGGATTACTAACATAACCGCGAATTTTACCATCAGCATGGGCATCAACAACAATCTTACCAATCGGGCCATCACCCTCAACGCGAATATTCAATCGCTCTTTACCTTTCAACATTCCGCCCATCATCGCAGCAACACTAATAGTTCTCCCAAATGCTGCACGAACAACCGGCGTCGCGCCATTTAGCTCACACATTTCTTCCAACATATTTGTTGTTTGCGTAACATATATACGAACTTGCTTGTTAAAGCCAAGCATCTTTGTTAAATAATCTGACATTAAATAAAACACTCCTAATTTTTTTTATAAATATAATACGAATAAATTGTTGGCACTAATACCATGACTACTATAAGCACTATTAGCACTGCAAATTGAATAAATCCGACAGGAATTAAAGCTAACGGAATCATAAGAAATCCGCAGATAACCCAGACCTTACCAGCTAGCTGATGGGTTCTATGCCAAACCTTGTCGTTAGCCAAAGTCCATGGCGTTCTAATACCAACAAAATATGTTGGTTGTATTTTAGGCATAAGATTACCTAGAAAAATGAACAATGCCCCTAATCCAATTTGAATAATCATACCCATATTAAGTGTCAAACCAAATGAAACTAAAATTGTTACACCTTGTAACACAACTAGAATCATTAAAATACTAACACGAAACCAACTATAAGTTCTTGAAAATCGCTCATAATTCTTTTTCCGCGGATCAATTCTCGGAACATAGCGTAGCAATAAATACAACAGAAAAATACCAATAGGGATGACCGACAACACAATCAACTTTGAACCGTACTCATCAACCACTCCATTATAGTTCCAATGAATCGGAATTGAATCTGGTAAAAATGGATAAGAAATAGCGGACATAGCCACACTTATACCAATGAGAAAATAATTAACTAACTCAATATTATTCTTTTTCATTGTCTTTTTCCTCACTCTCATTTAATGACATAAACCAAGCAATAACCTCACTAAAAACTGATAAATTAATTGAGTACCATATATGTTGTCCTTTTTTATTATCAATAATTAAGTCCGCTTGCTTTAAGATAGTCAAATGATGAGAAATACTGGGCTTACTCATATTAAAAAATGATGCAATCTCTCCCGCTGTCATATCATTCTTTTTCAACAGCTGCAATATTTCCCGGCGCGTAGGATCCGACAATGCTTTAAAAACACTTTGCATGGAAAAGCACCTCTTTATTTAGATAATTCACTAAATGTTTAATCTAATTGTAATGCTATTTTATTGCAGAGTCAAGAAAAAGCAGATATGTAAAATATCTACTTTTCCAATAATACTACGGCTTGTGCCATAATACCTTCTTCTCTGCCTACAAACCCAACCTTTTCACCAGTAGTTGCCTTTACATTAATTTGATCCATTTCAATGTCGAGTAATGCAGCTATTGTTTCCCGCATAACCAATATATGCGGAGCTAATTTAGGCTTCTGTGCTAGAACTAAGCTATCAATATTAACAATATGATAACCTGCTTCAATAACCAACTTATGAACTTCCTGAAGTAAGAACTTTGAATCAACATCCTTGTATTTAGGATCGGTATCTGGGAAATGTTTTCCTAAATCGCCAAGCGCCAATGCACCAAGCATACTTTCCGCAATCGCATGTAAAAGCACGTCAGCATCTGAATGACCTGCTAATCCCTTATTATGAGGGATTTCCACTCCACCCAATATTAATGGGCGACCTTCAACCAATACATGAATATCAGTAGATTGTCCAATACGTAGCATTCTCTTATTCTCCCTTACTCAACAAATACGTTATTACATCTAAGTCATCAGCCGTTGTCACCTTAATATTCCAACGACTCCCTTCCACAAATTCAATTCGCGCACTATTTACATACTCAACAACTGAAGCACAATCAGTTGCTACAAACTTCTCTGATGCCGCAACCTCATAAGCCTTAATAATCAAATCACTATTAAATGCTTGTGGTGTCTGTGCTTGTACAACCTTCTCGCGATCTATAGTCTTATCAACATCGCCAAAAGCATCAATTAGTTTCAAAGTATCTGTTGCCTTAATTCCAGCAATAACAGCCTTCTCATAAACTAGCTCTTTCTTCATTCGTTCAATTAATTCCAAGTTGATGCACGGACGCGCCCCATCATGAATAAACACAAACTCTGCCTTCACTTTCTTTAGTCCGTTTAATACACTCTCTTGACGAGTCAGACCACCAACCACAAACTCAACCTTCTGCTTATCAATACTTTGTTCTTCAAAATAATCTAGTACGATATCGGTATCCTCGGCGCGACAAACAAAAATAATATTTTTGCAATCCTTGTCCTGTAGAAACACATCTAGTGAATAAGCATAAAGCGGCTTCTCATTCACTTCATAAAAAACTTTGTTATATGATAACCCACTTCGTTGTCCTGAACCAGCCAGTAAAATTATTGCGTCATACATTTTTATCACCTACTGCTTTCCCTGTAATTTCAAAGCCTTTAACAAATCCCCAATCGTTTCAACTGACTTCACATATTGCTTATCTTTAATATGTGTCCAGTTCCCTTTAGGTACAAAAATCTGTTCAAACCCAAGTTTTCTTGCTTCATTAATTCTTTCTTCAATTCGTGAAACGCGTCGAACCTCACCTGTTAAGCCTAATTCACCAATCACAACAGTTGCTGCCGGCAATGGTTTATTATAAAATGCCGAAGCAACACTACAAGCGATACCTAAATCTGCAGCCGGATCAGCAATTTTCATCCCGGCAACAACTTTCAGATAAACATCTTGATTCTGTAGTGCTAATCCAGCTCTAGTTTCCAACACAGCTAAAATCAAAGCAGTCCGGTTATGCTCGATACCTGATGAAGTTCGACGTGGATTACCAAAAAATGTGGGTGCTAAAAGTGATTGAATCTCAATCAGCACTGGTCTTGTTCCTTCAACCGTGGCAACAACACTAATCCCACTCTTCTCCTCCTGACGTTCCTCAAGAAAAATCTCTGATGGATTGATAATCTGCACCAGACCCTCTTCCTTCATTTCAAACACAGCAATCTCATTAGCCGCACCAAATCTATTTTTAACTGTACGCAGAATTCTATACATATCATTCTGCTCACCTTCAAAATATAAAACTGTATCAACCATATGTTCTAGAATCTTCGGCCCTGCAATCGATCCCTCTTTAGTAACATGACCAACCAAAAACGTAGCAATATGCAATTGCTTTGCAATTTTCATTAAATAAGCTGCACTCTCACGAATTTGTGTCACACTTCCTGGCGTATTATCAACTGATTCAACATATACAGTCTGAATCGAGTCAATAATCAAGAACTCAGGATTTTCACTTTCAATACAAGCTAAAATCTGCTCAATACTATTTTCAGCATAAATCAAAATATTATCATCAGCGACTCCCAGCCGCTCAGCCCGAAGTTTAATCTGATACATACTCTCCTCGCCACTAACATATAGAACCTTCTTACCGGTTTTAGCAATATTTTCCGCCAACTGCAGTAACAACGTTGATTTCCCGATTCCTGGCTCGCCACCAATTAGTGTCAGCGAACCAACTACAATTCCACCGCCAACTAACTGATCAAACTCTGACATATTAGTAGCCAATCGTTGCTGATCTTGAGACGGAATTGCATCTATCTTTAATGGCCTAGCAGTTTCAGCAGTATTAATGAAACCTCTATTAGCCTTAGTCTTTTTCACTTCCTTATGTTCCACCATCGAATTCCAGGCACCGCATCCAGGACATTTTCCAATCCAGCGTAAACTCTCAGTGCCGCATTCCTTACAATAGAAAACCGTTTTTTCCTTTGCCATTCAACTACGCCTCCTGTACTCATTTTATCATATCTCATATATTATTTCGAAAAAAGAAAACCATTTTCTCGAAAGAAAATGGTTTTTCATATTTATCCAGTATTCCTCAGCCAGTAAAGACTATATATTACTCATTTTCTTTACGACGCATATGTGGGAATAAGAGAACATCACGAATAGATGCTTGATTCGTCAATAACATAACTAATCGATCAATACCCATACCCATACCGCTGGCAGGCGGCATACCGAATTCTAATGCCTCTACATAATCAATATCTACAACAGCCGCTGCTTCGTCATTTCCACGACGCGCTTCTTCAACTTGCTCTTCAAAACGTTTTAACTGTATAATCGGATCATTCAATTCCGAGAAAGCATTAGCATACTCTCTGGCATCAATAAATAACTCAAAACGATCTGTAAAGCGGTCATCATCTTTGTTTTGTTTCGCTAAAGGTGATACCTCAACCGGATGCCCAAAGATATAAGTTGGATCAAGAATTGCTTTTTCGCATTTTTGCTCAAAGAATTCGTTGATAACATAACCAACTGAAACATGGTGATCTAATAGCTCAACATCATGTTGCTCAGCAAGCTGTTTAGCTTGTTCAAATGTCATTTTCGGCCAGAAATCAACACCAGTTATTTCACGGATAAAATCAACCATATGTACACGTTTCCATCCTCGTGACATATCAATGGTTTTTCCTCCATATGATAATTTTAGTTCACCATTAATTTTTTCTACTAAATCAATAATTAAATCTTCGATTAAGTCCATCATAAAAATATAGTCTGTATATGCTACGTAGATTTCAATAGACGTAAACTCAGGATTATGACGTGTTGAAATTCCTTCATTACGGAATAAACGTCCAATTTCATAAACCTTTTCAAATCCACCAACTAATAGCCTTTTCAAATAAAGCTCTGGCGCAACACGTAAATAGAATTCCATATCAAGTGCATTATGATGTGTTATAAATGGCCGAGCCGTTGCACCACCAGCTATTGGATGTAAAATAGGCGTTTCAACCTCCATATATCCGCGCTCATCAAGATATCTACGGATACCTGACATAATTTGACTACGTACGGCAAATGTATGTCTAGACTCACCATTCATAATTAAATCAAGATAACGACGTCGATATCTCTCTTCGATATCGGTTAAACCATGATATTTTTCAGGCAATGGTCGCAATGCTTTTGACAAGTGAGTAAAATTACTTACTCGTATAGAAAGCTCGCCAACTTTTGTCTTAAACAACATTCCTTGTACACCAACAATATCACCTAGGTCAGCTTTTAAAAACAGTTCAAATTGTTCTTCGCCAACTGCATCTAGTCGCACATAAATTTGGATTTGTCCTGTTTCGTCTTGAACATGGGCAAATCCCGCTTTTCCTTTACCACGTTTCGTCATGATACGTCCGGCTAAAGTGACCTCAACATTTTTTTCTTCAAGTCGTTCTTTATCGAATTGTTCATATTTATCTCTAAGTGTTTCAATACTATGAGTTCGTGAAAATGAGCTACCAAATGGATCAATACCTTTTTCAACCAATTGCTGCATCTTTTCGCGGCGCACCAATTCTTGTTCACTTAATTGACTATCAGTCATACTTTTTCTCCTCCATTTGCTTAGATAGTTTATATTCATTATACATTATTTTAACGATTACAGATATAGCTTTTTAATACTTTCACTAAAAAAAAGAAGCCTCGGCTTCTTTTTAGAATAAATCTTCCATAATTATTGTTTGTTCTCTGTCAGGTCCTATTGAGAATATTGAAATAGGAACACCAACAATCTCGCTCATTGTTTCTAAATACTTTTGAGCAGCAGCTGGTAGTTCTTCAAACGATCTAACACCTGTTATATCTTCAGTCCAACCATCCAACTCAATATATATAGGTTTACACTCAGCAAATTCTTTAACTGTTGAAGGAATATAATCAATCTCCTCACCTCTAAATTCATATCCTTTACAAATATAGAGTTTTTCAATTCCGCTTAATACATCTAGCAAGTTAACTGATATTCCCGTCAATCCACTAATTCTTGCAGCATACTTTACAATAACTCCATCAAACCAACCAATTCTTCTTGGACGTTTTGTCACTGTTCCATATTCACGACCAACTTCACGGATTTGATGGGCAATTTCTCCATCAATCTCTGTAGGAAAAGGTCCCTCACCTACCCGTGTAGAATAAGCCTTCACAATACCTAATACTTTATCAATTGCTTTTGGACCAACACCGCTTCCGATTGTTACATAGCCAGCCGATGGATTTGATGAAGTAACGAAAGGGTAAGTTCCATGATCAATATCCAACATTATTCCTTGAGCACCTTCAAATAATACTTTTGAACCAGCCTCAATTTCATTATTTAAGATATAACTTGTGTCATCAATAAATTGTTTTAACCTTTGTGCATATGCGCGGTACTCTTCAATTACCTCATCAACGTTAAATAAGTTTTTACCATTAAGCGCTAATAATTGATTTTTTTCGCGTACATTAATAGCAACTTTTTCTGCGAAGAGTTCTTCATCAAGTAATTCTCCAAAGCGAATTCCGATACGACTTACTTTATCCATATATGCAGGACCAATCCCTTTTTTAGTTGTTCCTACCTTCTGGCTTCCTTTTTGTTCTTCTTGCAATTCATCAATTGCCATATGATACGGCATAATAATATGTGCGCGATTACTAATCTTAAGGTTTGAGGTATCAATACCTCGTTCATTCAACATGTCAATCTCTTCAATTAGAGTTTTAGGATTAATAACCATACCATTACCAAGAATAACTAATCGCGAATTAAAAATTCCAGAAGGTACTAAACGTATTTTAAATTGCATATCATTAAACTCAACGGTGTGCCCTGCGTTATCGCCACCTTGATAACGCACAACCACGTCAGCTCTTTGCGCTAAAAAGTCAGTTATCTTTCCTTTTCCTTCATCTCCCCACTGGGTTCCGACTACAACAATTCCACTCATTTTGTATCTCCTTTATTATTCATACTTATTTACAATATGTCTCGCTATCCAAACACCGTTAGCCCCTGCTTGGGCCAGTCCACGAGTAACCCCTGCACCATCGCCACCAACATATAAACCTTTTATCTTAGTTTCAAAATATTTATCAATTTCTGGTCGTGCTGAATAAAATTTTGCTTCTACACCATAAAACAGTGTATGGTCGCTTGCAATTCCTGGCGTTACATGATCAAGTGCAGTAACCATTTCAATTAAGCTTTTCATTGTATTATATGGAAGAACTAATCCTAAATCACCGGGAACCGCTTCTTTAAGTGTTGGCTCTATGAACCCTTCCTTTAATCTTTTAGTGGTTGTTCTCCTACCTTTTAAAATATCCCCATATTTTTGAACAATAATTGAACCATTTGATAATTGGTTAGCCAATTTAGAAACTTCATGTGCAAACTCATTTGGTTGATTAAATGGTTCTTCAAATGTATGAGATACAAGTAACGCAAAGTTTGTGTTCTTACTACCTAACTTCGGATCTCGATATGAATGTCCATTTGCAAGCATTGTTCCTGTATGATTTTCAATAACAACATGCCCACTTGGGTTAGAACAGAATGTTCTTACAGAGGTACCCACACTTGTACTAAAAATGAATTTACCTTCATATAAATGTTCATTTATTTCTTGCATAACAATATCACTTGTTTCTACTCGAACACCAATATCAACTTGGTTATTATTAAGTGGAATGTTATTCTTAGCCATAATAGTCTTTAGCCACGTTGAACCATCCCGACCAGGTACAATTACTACATTATCTGCTAGCAGCTCAGTCTCTCCTTTTTTAAGTACAACTCCTGAAACAGTATCATCATTAACAATAATATCCGTGACTTCCGTATTAAAAAAGTAATCAATATATTCTTCAAGATAATTATAAATACTTTTAAGAATCTCAAGATTTTGTTCAGTTCCGAGGTGTCTCACCTCGGCTCGTAATAGCTTTAATCCAACTGCATACCCACGCTTTTCTATATCTTTAACTCTATCAGTTGTTGGATCAGTAATTTCTGGATTTGCTCCATGTTCCAGATTGATTGAATCAACATAGCGTATTAATTCTTCAACTTCACTACGACTTAAGTATTCTTGCATCCATCCGCCGAACTCACTAGTAATATTGAATTTACCATCCGAATACGCACCGGCTCCACCAAAACCACTAGTAATCGAACATGCCGGCCAACAACCTGCGTAATCTTTAATTCCTGCTGCTGGCGGACACTTTTCCAGCTTCTTATCAAGTATCGGACACTGTCTTCTATTAATATCTCTACCTTTGTCAATTAGGGCTACCTTTAGTTTCGGATTCTTGAGATGTAGCTCATATGCTGTAAAGATACCAGCTGGTCCCGCACCGATAATAATTACATCATATTTTTTTGTGTTTGGCATTAATTATTCTCCTTCCAAATAAAAAACCCCGTAGACATACGAGGTTCAACACAAAAATAAACCATTCACTATATTAAGTGAAAAGCAAAATAATGTAACCCCGTAATCTAACAATTCATGGTTGCTAGGTAGAGACTCCCTTTCCATATTAAAGGGATTATACGAGTTTTTTCAATTGTAACTTTATTATAGCATAAATAAAGTCTATATGCTTTCAAATTTTTTATTTCCCGGGAAATATTATTGTGAAATGACCTGCTTTAAGTTTTTGTCAAAGTCTTTTCTTTTTATCAAAAGACTTCGCCCACAATTGCAACATTTTAGTCTTACATCCATTCCTACGCGAAGAATTTCCCATAGATTCTCTCCGCAAGGATGTTTTTTTTTCATAATGACTCTATCGCCAACCTTATATTCCATTGCTTCACCTTATTTTATATTTGTATAGTTTATAACTCTATCAATTACGCGATTTGAAATAGTAGCATAAGAGCCATCAGCTTGAATAATCTCGGTAGTTCTTATACCAATTTTAACCACTACACCTTTAATTGTACCAACTTCGATTGTATCTCCCACAATGAACTGACGCTCTGTAACGATAAGTAATCCATTAATAAAATCAAGAATAATCTCCCTGCCAATAATTCCAAGTGTTAATCCTGTGCCGGTAAAGATTGTGATAAGTGTCTGAAAATTATAATTCGAAAGCTTGTAGATAATTGCCAGGATCACTCCAAACCAGGTGGCATATTGGCATATGGTTACAAATAGTTTAACAACTGTTGCAACTTGTTTCGTTCTATCGTCCATTTCATCTACATCTTTATTAATATGAAAGGCTTTGTAAACAAGCCTTTTAAATATAACAAGTAAAAATATTGTTGCTATTATTACTAAAGCAATTTCTAATATATTTACTAAATTTTTCAATATAAAGTCCCAGACATCTTCTGACCACATATTAATCACTCTATTCTATAATCCCTAATAGTTCAAGAATTCGGTTTAAATCTTCGTCATTAGAAAAGCTCAATTCTATTTTACCTTTTCCATTACTGTAATTGATAATGGACTTAGTACCTAAATTTTCCGCTAATTTTTTCTCTAAATATATAATTTGGTTGCTTTTTGCTTCCTTTTTACTTTTACTTTTTATACTAGTTTTCTTTTGCGGATTAGTTCCATATATAAGCTCTTCTGTTTGTCGTACTGATAGTTCATCTTCAACAATTTGATTAAAAAGATTCTTGATATCTTTTTCGCTCTTACCTACAAGAATTTTAGCATGACCCATAGATAATTCATTATTTATTATTGCGTCTTGAACATACTGTGGCAAAGTAAGAAGTCTTAATGTATTGGTGATGTGAGATCTACTTTTACCTAAACGTTTTCCTAGTTGTTCTTGTGTTAGGTTTAATTGATCAATAAGCATTTGATATGCCTGTGCTTCTTCAATTGCTGATAGATCTTCACGCTGAAGGTTTTCAAGTAGCGCTATCTCCATCATCTCTTGATCATTAAATTCCTTAATAATTGCCGGAATAGTTTCTAATCCAATAAGTTGAGAAGCTCGATATCTTCGCTCACCAGCTAAGATATCATAACCAACTAGGTTTTCTCTTACAATAATTGGTTGAAAAATTCCATGTTCTTTAATAGAACTTGCTAATTCTTCTAAGGCATTCTGATCAAATGATTTTCGCGGTTGATATGGATTTGGTCGTAATTTTTCAATCTCAACTTCAACTATATCATATCCTTGAATATCTTCAATTTCATCATTCAATACATTGAAATCACTATTTGCAAATAGTGCCTCAATACCTTTTCCTAAACGTTTTTGTTTAGCCATGTGCAATCACTTCCCTAGCCAATAATACGTATTCTTCAGCCCCACGACTTCTTGAATCGTAATATATAATTGGCAATCCATGACTTGGTGCCTCGCTTAAGCGAATACCGCGTGTAATTGTTGTTTTATATACCTTCTTCTCAAAAAGCTGTCTAACTTCTTGCTCAATCTCAGTGCTTAAATTTGTATTAGTAGTCATTGTTAACACTATTCCATCAATTGTTAGTTTAGGATTTAAATGTCTTTGCACCAGACGAATTGTGTTCAATAATTGACTAACTCCTTCTAATGCATAGTACTCAGCTTGAATTGGTATTATTAATGTTTGTGCAGCCGTTAGTGCATTTAATGTTAGTAATCCTAATGACGGTGGACAATCAAAGAAAACATAATCATACATTGGCGGTAATTTCATCAATGCATTTTTAAGTCTTAATTCTCTTGCTTCTACTTGTGATAATTCTAAATCCGCACCTGATAAATGTATTCTTGCAGGCACAACATCAAGATTTTTAAACTGTGTCCTAATAATTGTGTTTTTTATGTCTTCTTCATCAACTAAAACATTATAAATACATTTTTTAATACTACCCTTATCAATTCCTAAACCGGTTGTCGCATTACCTTGGGGATCCATATCAATCAATAATATCTTTTTTCCTAATGCACCTAATGACGATGCTAAATTTAAGGTAGTTGTTGTTTTGCCAACACCACCTTTTTGGTTAGTTATTGCAATAATTTTTGTCATGAAGCGGTCCTCCTATCTCAGTCTATTTAAACAAGTTCCAGAAACCGTCATTGCTTTTGTTTTCTTCTTTTTCATCGTCTTCATCTTCAAATAAAAATGAATTACTTGTATTATTAATGTTTTTTAACTTATCAACAAATGATGATTTAGCTCCATATTTTATTGCTTCTTCTTCATTGCTTTCAGCAGTTATTTCTGCTTCTTGTCGCGAAACCTCAAGTAGTTCATCTAACTCTTCTCTACCTTGTTCGGTTGTCTCTTCAGAAGTATTATTTGTTACCTCCGTAAACATAGCTCTAACTCTATCTGCCTGATCTTTTTGATATTCATTTGCACTTTCACTAATGATATCATCTTCAGAATCATCATTTAATAATGTTTGCCAATTTAGGAGTTCATCTTTTTTCTCTTCCTTTTCATTCCCAAAATCATAGATTGTATTATAAATTGAATTTGGTTTCTCTTCAGTAGCTTCAATTGTTTTTACAAACTTCTCTCCAGCTTCTAGCACTTCTGCAGGAACTTCAACTTCTTCCCCGTCATTATAATAAGACTCATAGATTGAATTATAGGTAGTTTCGAGATTTAACTCTGTTGTTTTAAATAAGTCATCTTCTTCAATGGCATCTTCTACTTTTATAATTGGCTCGTCATTATTTATGTGTTCTTGAACTTCATTAAACAATTCTTCGCTTTCAGTTGAAGTTGGTGTATGACTATCATTTCCATAATTAGCATTATAAACAAAGTGAAATGTATTTGTAATATCTAACTCATTTTCGGATTCTTCTGATTTGTTCTCTTCTATTAAATCAGTTACTTCTTCTTCACCTTCAAGTTTTAAATTGTCAAAAAAGCTTATGTCTAATCCTGCAAACTTTGTTTCTAAATCATCACTTAGTTCAATTTCTTCTCCATCATTTATCAGGAGTTTATCTGTAACTTCTTCAGCAGTTTCATCAAGTGTCTCATGCTCAATAGCAGATGCTTGTTCTTCGGTATTAACTACTTTATCAATTTTTTCAACATCTTTATGTTCGATGTTATTATTTTCTTCCTCTAATTGAATAACTTCTTCTCTATCAGCTTCTGTTTCAATTTGAGTATTCTCTTCAGGAGAAGCGTCAATATTTATTGCCTCTGTATTTAAAGCCTCGACAACTATATCATTATTCGCTTCTAAGCTAACCACATTATTTAGCGCAAGATCATTTGATTCTTCTGCTACATCATCTGTGGCATGTTTATCAATCTTAATTGTTACCTCATAGTAACTATCATTCTCTTGTTCATTGATTTCAGCCTTATGTCCAAATTTTTCAATTGTTTTCAATGATTTTTTTACTGTATTAATTGCTAATCTAACATCATTAGCATAGCCTTTAATTCTTACTTTAGTTTTTACATCTTTAACATTCTTAGTATGCGAAAGTTTTTCCTCAATAATTCTTTCCGTTTCTGCTACAGTTAAATTATCTTTAATAATTTTCTCTAACATTACCGAGCGAGCAGCGTCAGTCTCAAATTTAAGCAAGGCTCTGGCATGTCTTTCAGAAATACTTTTATCTTTTAATGCATCTTGGATGTCTTCTGGAAGTTGCAACAAGCGCATTTTATTTGCAATTGCTGACTGCGACTTACCTACCATTTTTGAGACTTCATCCTGAGTTAAATTTAATAAGGTTGCTAATCTCTGATATGATTTTGCTTCCTCAATTGGATTTAAATCCTCGCGTTGGATATTTTCTATGACAGCTAATACTGCAGAATCCTTCGCTTCTAGATCTTTTATAATAACTGGGATTACTTCAAGTCCAGCTATTTTTGACGCACGAAAACGACGCTCTCCAGCAACAATTTCATACATATTTTCTCCTGCAGTTCGTACAACAATTGGTTGAATAAGACCATATTGTTCAATTGATTCTGCAAGTTCCTTTAATGATTCTTCTTCAAATGTTGTTCTTGGTTGATATCTGTTAGCAACAATCTGATTTATTTCTATTGTAGTAATGATCTCTTCTTTATCTTTTCTATTAAATAAAGCCATTGTATTTCCTCCTGATTTCTATAGTGGGTTCTTCTTTATTTTTGAAAATAATCTTGGGTATTTTCCCGGAGATTTTTTTATTTTAGTAATAATATGAATAACACGTTTACTTTCATCAAATGGTAAGTGGAATTCAATCGTTTCACTGAGTTCCGCACCAAGCACTTTACATGCATTTTTTGACTCAATAAGTTCGTTTATTCCATCTGCTCCTTTTAAAGCAATAAATCTACCACCGATTTTAACAAATGGAATGCATAATTCACTAAGAACATTCATTCGTGCAACTGCTCTTGCAGTTACAATATCATACTCTTCTCTATGTTCTTTAATAAAGTCCTCTGCTCTTGCATGATATAACTCAACGTTGGTAAGCCCTAATTTATTTACAACTTCATTTAAGAATACTATTCTCTTATTCAGTGCATCAACTACTGATATTTGTAAGTTAGGAAAAACAATCTTTAATGGAATGATTGGAAAGCCTGCACCACTACCAATATCACAAATCTTAAATTCATTATTTAAATCAATATATTTTCCTAAAACAATCGAGTCATAGAAATGCTTCCAATATACTTCTTTTTTTTCGGTAATTGCAGTAAGATTCATTTTAGTGTTCCACTCAACGAGTAAATCATAATAATCCGTGAATTGTTTGAGTTGTTTATCCGTTAAGTCTGGATATATTTCTTTAAGGACAAAATCATAATTGTTATTCAAATTTTCACCTCCGATATTTCCCGGGAAATATTTTATTGAACTATCTTATATTTTACACTTTTATTACCTATATATCAACTTTATACCATAAAAAAGCAATAAAAAAAGGCTTGCAAATTTGCAAACCAATTTATATCTGATTAGTCCTCTAATAATTTTTCTCCTGGAGTCCAGCCACAAGGCGCCAAACCACCGCTTTGGAATGCTTCCAAAAGTCTAATTACTTCATCAACATTTCTACCAACATTATTGTCATTAATTGTAGAGTGTACTAATTTTCCTTCTGGATCAATAATGAATAATCCACGAAGAGCAATTCCTTCTTCTTCAATTAAAACACCGTATGCTTCTGAAACTTGATGATTAGCATCTGAAGCCATAGGATGTTTTATTTTCCCAAGTGCTGGAGTATTAGTCCAAGCTAAATGTGAATATTCAGTATCTGTTGAAACAGCAATTACTGAAGTGTTTAATTTTTCAAACTGCTCATTAGCATCGCTCATGGCTTTGATTTCTGTAGGACATACAAAAGTAAAATCTTTTGGATAGAAGTATAATACTGTCCATTTTCCATTATCTAAGTTTTCTTGTAATGAAACATTACCAAAACTTCCATTAGGCAATAATGCCAACATTTCAAATTTTGGAGCAGGTTTTCCTACTCTTGCTAATTGAATATAGTATTCATTTTCGTTATTGCATTCACAGCACATAATTTAATTCCTCCAATTAATATATTATTTTAAATATGAAGTAAGCATCCAGTGTAATTTTTGATACTCACCAGTATAACCAATAAACATGTCGTTTGTAACTGAGTCATCTGCTTCCTCAGCAAGAACTGCTAATTCTTTCGAATCTTTGATTAATTGTTCAATATCTGCTATTAAAATTTCAACAGCAAGAATTCCATTTACATCTTTATCATAACGTTCTGAAATAGTAGATAATTCTAACACTTCTTTTAAATTTGCAACCGGATATTCATTAACAGATAACAAGCGCTCAGCTACATCATCAATAATATCCGCTGTTTGATCATAAATCTCTTCAAATTTTTCATGTAATGAAAAAAATTGATGACCTTTTACGTACCAATGTAAGTTATGAACTTTCATGTACATCACTGTTTGGTTGGCTAGAAACACGTTCATCTTTTGATATAAATTCATTTCTTTTCCTCCTGATTTTGTAATGATTACAATATTATAATAAACCCAATTCAATGTTTTGTCAAGAATTATACTTACGTATTTTTACAATCCGGACATAATCCTTTAAATTGAATATTTTTTTCTGTAATTTCAAATCCACTCAAATCTTTACTTATTTGATCATCAATTTTTAAATCAACATCAAATATTTTTTGACAACTCTCACACTTAAAGTGTCCATGTGTTGTTTGCTGATAAATATCATATCTTAATTCATTCAAATCAATCCCTAGTGCTTCAATTATTTTATGCTCAATGAATAAATTTAGTGTATTATATACTGTTGTTTTTGAAAGCGATGGAATGTAGGGATGTAATTCATCATAAATCATTCCTACACTTGGATGATTATGATTTTTGTAGAAATATTCCAATATTCGAACCCGAGCATATGATGGTCTAATTTCTTTTTCTCTTAGTATTTGCTCAATTTCGCTTCTGCTTGGGATGGTCCGCATACAAGGCAACCCCCTTTTCTATATTCTTTTTTCATTATACTACATTTCAAGGTTACATTGCCAGTGAACCTATCTATTTTTTATATATATAGACAACATGCTAATATCTACAGGATTCACTCCAGATACTCGAGAAGCTTGCCCTAATGTAATTGGTTGAATCTCTTTTAGTTTTTGTCGTGCCTCTAAGGCTAAGTTAGGTACTAGATTATAATCGATATTTTGAGGTATCTTTTTCTTCTCGAGTTGTTTAATTCTATCAACTTGATTTTTTGCTTTTCTGATATAACCGTCATACTTTATTTGTATTTCAATTTGTTGTTGAATTTCTTCTTTAACATTATCAAGTTTTATTCTAGTATATATTTCATACTCCTGCATTATTTTTAATAAATCAATTGCGTTTTTGTATGATAGTTCCGGCCTCTTCATAAGATCGTATAAACTGATTCCGTCCTTTAACTTACTTGAACCAATATTACTTAAATATTCATTTATTTTGATCTTTGTCGTTATTTTAATTGTTTTTATTTTTTCAATATATTCATTTATAGTAGCACATTTTTTTTGGAATTCAATATATTGTTCATCTGATATTAGTCCTATTTCATGTCCTATTTTTCTTAATCTTAAATCAGCATTATCATGTCTGAGCAATAATCTATATTCCGCACGTGATGTTAATAATCTATAAGGTTCATCGGTACCTTTAGTAACTAAATCATCAATTAATACCCCAATATAGGCTTCATCTCTACTTAAAATTAATGACTCTTTATTTTCAATTTGCAATGCTGCGTTAATACCGGCTATCAAACCTTGACCTGCAGCTTCTTCATAACCACTTGTTCCATTTATTTGTCCTGCAGAAAATAGTCCAGATATTTTTTTTGTTTCTAGACTTGGCCAGAGTTCGGTTGGAATAATTGCATCGTATTCAATTGCATATCCATACTTAATTATTTCGCAACGTTCTAATCCAGGAACAGTACGAATAAACTGATTTTGAATATCATTTGGTAAACTTGTCGAAAGACCTTGCAAATATATACTATCCGTATGTAGACTTTCTGGTTCCAAAAAAATTTGATGTCTTTCTTTGTCAGAAAAACGAACTAATTTATCTTCAATTGATGGACAATATCTAGGACCTTTCCCCTCGATTAAACCAGAGTACATTGCAGACTTGTCAATATTATTATTAATAATTTCATGAGTTTCTTTATTTGTATATGTTAAATAGCAAAGTTCTTGAATGTTTTTGTTAGCGGAAATATTATCAAAAGAAAAGTTTCTTTTGATTGAATCACCAGGTTGAGGAGTAGTCTTCGTAAAATCTATACTATCTCTTTTAACTCGAGCAGGAGTTCCGGTTTTTAATCTAAATAAATTTATTCCTAACTCACGTAAGTTATTCGAAAGGCTTGCCTTTGTTGGTTGACCTCCTGGGCCACCTTCTTTCTTCGTATGACCAACTAAGATATGTGAATGCATATATGTTCCAGTTGTTAGCACTACTTTTTTAGCCTTTATTTCTCTGCCGTCAGCAAGTAGTACTCCATGAATCTTATTATCCTTAACTACTAATTTATCAACAAATGCCTCAATAATTGAGAGATTTTCTTGATTTTCTAATATTTCAATCATTCTTTTAGGATATTCAATAACATCAGCTTGTGCGCGAAGAGACCAAACTGCCGGTCCTTTACTTAAATTCAACATTTTCATTTGAATATTTGTTTGATCGGCTACTTTTCCCATAACACCACCTAAAGCATCAATTTCTCTAACTACAATACCTTTAGCTGGCCCACCAATAGATGGGTTACATGGCATATGTGCAATCATTTTTTTATTAGAGGTTATCATTGCAACTTTATGTTGCATTTTTGCAGCAGCAATGGCTGCCTCACAACCAGCGTGACCACCACCAACTACAATTATTTCATATTCCATTATATTACTCCCTTACAAATATTTCCCGGGAAATATTATTTTCCTAAACAAAATTTACTAAACAACTCATCTAGTAATTCATCTTTCACTGAATCTCCAAGGATCTCTCCTAAATAATCCCAAGCATTTTTTATATCAACCTCTGCAATATCAATAGGCATTCCTAATTTGACATTATTTATTGCAGATTTTAGACTTTTTTTCGACTCTTTTAGTAAGTGTATATGTCTTGAGTTTGATAAATATGTAAGATCTTTATTTCCTATTTTATTTAGTTGAAATAGTTTTTTTATTTTGTTATTTAGTTCTTTAAATCCAACATCATTTAATGCTGATATTTTTAAAATATTATTACTTTCTATTGTTACGTAGTTTATTTTTTGTTCTAAATCTGATTTATTTACTAAAACAATATGATTTTTATTTTTCACTTTATTATATAAATCAATATCTTCTTCTGTGAGCTCTTCATTTCCATTCAAAACAAATAATATTAGCTCTGCTTCATCTATCATTTTTTTTGATTTTTCAATTCCAATTTCTTCGATTACATTATCTGTTTTTCTTATTCCAGCAGTATCAATTAAATGTAAGACAATTCCACCAATTTTTATTTCACCTTCGACAATATCACGTGTTGTTCCTTCAATATGGGTTACAATTGCTTTATCTTCTTGTAATAAATTATTCAATAAACTTGATTTACCAACATTTGGGCGACCAATAATCGCTGTTTTTATTCCTTCTCTAATTACTTTACCGGTTTTTGAGGCTTCTAGTATTATATCCATTTCATTTATTATTTCTTCCATTTTCGGAAATAAATCTGTATTAGTCATTTCAATTACATCATCATATTCTGGGTAATCTATATTAACTTCTATGTGTGCTATAATGTCCAATATTTTTTCTCTTAGTGTTTTTATTAATAATGATAATTTTCCATCTAAACCTTTATTTGCTAATACCAGTGATTCTTCTGTTTTTGAATGAATAATATCCATTATTGATTCAGCTTGTACTAAATCAATTCTTCCATTTAGAAAAGACCTTTTTGTAAACTCACCTGGTTCAGCGATTCTTGCTCCTTGATTTAATACAATTTCTAATATTTTTTCAGTCGCATATATTCCACCATGACAATTTATTTCGATAATATCTTCCCGTGTATAGGTCTTAGGTGCTTTAAAAAGACTTACTAAAACTTCATCAACTATTGAATTCTCATCAGGATCAACAATCTTTCCGTAATGAATTGTATGACTACTCTGTTCTGTCAGATTTTTAGTAAATATAGAATTTATTATTTCGATTGATTTACTCCCGCTTATTCGTATTATTGAAATAGCTGATTCACCAAATGCAGTTGAAATCCCTGCAATAGTATCTTCAAACATATTTATCATCCTTTGCCTTTTCTATATTATCATATTTTTACTATTTTTTGTTTGAAAAACCCTTGTTTTTTTAAACAAGGGTTGAATGTTATTTCAATTTAATAACTATATGTCTATCTGGTCCTTCACCAGCACTTTCTGTAGTAACGAATTTATCATCCATAAGTGCTTCATGAATAATTCTTCTTTGATATGAATTCATTGGTCTTAGATCCATATCTTTTTTATATTTTGCTACCTTATGAGCAATTCTAATTGCATACTGTATTAACTTATCATTATTATCTTTTCTATATCCTGAAACATCAACAAAAATATGTAAATTTTGATTTGGAAAATGATTTCTGATTATTTGACTAATTAAGAATTGAATTGCTTGAAGTGTTTGTCCATCTTTTCCAATTATTAATCCATTTTGATTACTATTTATTTCTAATGTAATTCTGTCATTAACAAAAGTTCCTTTTACTTCAACTTGATCAATATCCATTTTAGTAAGAATTTCTGTCAAAAATACAATTATGTCATTAACAATATCATTTTTGGTTAAATATTCAATTGCTGCCGGTTTTGAACCCATTCCTAAAATTCCAGATTTTCCTTCATCTATAATAGTATAGATAAGTTCATCTTCATTAATACTATATTCTGTGAGTACCTGTTGAATTGCGTTCTCTATTGATTTTGATTCTATTTTTTTAAACTTAAGCATATTCCTACTCACCTCATATATTTTTTATTTACTTTTAGATTTTATATGGTTCATAATGACTGTACGAATAATTGTAATAATATTTCCTGTAGTCCAGTATAATGATAAACCTGCTGATGCATTCCATAAAATTGCTAACATCATAATAGGCATAATCATCATGGTTAATGCTGTTGGATTTTCCTTGAAATTTAAATTTCTTTGTTCTTTTGGTAAACCAATAAATAGTGAAATTAACATTGTAACAATTGATGCAATTGCGAACCATCTGAAAATACCATCTTGTGCAACTCCTAATGTAACACCAAATAATGTACCAAAATCAGGATTTTGTAAAATTTCAGTTCTTTGAATTGCATAGAAGAATGCTGATAATAATGGTAATTGTACAAACATCAGTACAATCATTGGCAAACATCCACCAAGCATACTTGTACCACTACGTTGATAAACTGCTTGCATTTCCATATTCAGTTTTTGAGATTGAACCGGATCGCTTTTATAATTAGGATATTTATCTTGAATTTTTTTAATTTCAGGCTGAATTTTAGACATTTTCATTGTACTCATTTGACTCCAAATATCTAATGGAAGGACAATTAAACGTACAACAATAGTAGAAAGAATAATACCAATACCACCGTTACCTGTTAAGTTGGTAAAGAACGTGATCATTGCTGACAGTGGGAATACAATATAATCAAACAATCCTTCTGGAACAGAACCATCTGTAATTGTAGCTGTGCTACACCCTGTAAGTACCACTAACATTATAACAGCAACAATTGCTAGCTGTATTTTATGTTTTTGTTTTAAAGACTTCATAAATTGCGTATCTCCTTTAAATTAGAAATAAATTTATAATAAATTATAAAATTATTTTTTTAACTTTTATCCTTATATATTATTGTATGCTTTTTCAAGACATTTTCCAAGCTATTTTTTATTTCTATATATGAAAACTTTAAAATAGATGCCCGGGCAATAATAACAAGATCAAATCCTTCATTAAAATCTTGCTTAATTTCATCGGTTGCAGCCTTTACTTTTCTTCTTAATAGATTTCTTATATGAGCCTTACCAATCTTTTTTCCAACTAAAATTGCAAATCTGTTTTTATTTAAAGAATTCTTTTTTGTATATACAACAAAATCACGATTTTTTTTAATCAAAGGAGATTTTAAAATCGCTTGTATATCTTCATTCTTTTTTATCATTTCACTTCTCTTCATCAAAATACCTCTTTTATTTTTTATTGTATTGATGAAAAAAAACCACTGCTAGCAGTGGTTTAATATTAAGCTGATAACACTTTACGTCCTTTTAAACGACGACGTTTTAAAATATTACGCCCGGTCGGAGTACTTATACGAGCACGAAAACCGTGTTTTTTACTTCTCTTCCGTTTATTTGGTTGAAATGTTCGTTTCATACGGACACACCTCCTATGGATGTTTTTTCTTCATCTACATGCTTATCAATTATATATAATATCAAGAAACTATGCAACCTTTTTTTGTATTTATTTGTATAATAACTCATTTTTTTAACTTTTCTGATAACAAGTGGATAAAAAATAAAAATGTGGATATTTTTTTTATAAAAATTAGATAATCTTCACTTATATACATATTTTGTTGAAAAATATTTAAATCCTTTGATTTCATGTGGAAAAGATAATAAAGCTATATAAAAATTGAATATTTTGCTATTCTATCGTGTATATAAGTAGTCTTAAAACTGTTGCTTATACACATTTTTTTTATATTTTATTTTTTTGTTGAAAACTTTTATACAGTGTTGTATAATTTTATCCACTGACTGTGGAAAAGTTAAAAAAACATTGATTTTATTCAAAACTTAATGTGGATAACTTTTTTTGTGCTTTTTTCATGTTTCAGCTATAGTTAAATAACATAATAATATTAGGAGCAACGATATTTATGGAAATGATTGATTACGCCAAAAAAACTTGGAATATGGCAATTGAATATTTATTATCTAATCAAAAAATTACCCAAACAAGTTATGAAAATTGGCTTAAGGAGGTTACTCCTTTAAGTATGGATTCGCAAACTATTATTATTGCAACAAGAGATGAATTTGTTTTGCAGTGGTTATCTGATAAATATACTAATATTATTGAAAATGCAATAGAAGAAGTTATTGGTGAAAAATTGAATGTTCAATTTGTACTTGAAAACACTGAACCACAAATTGAAGAACCATCTTTTGTTACTAACCAAAATCATATACAAAATGATTTTTCAGAAGTTGATAACATAAATACTGCTTACTCTCAAACTCCACAGCAACAATTTACTAGTCAAGTAGCACCAAATTATGAATTATCCAATTTAAATGAATTTTATACTTTTGATAATTTCATAGTTGGTGATGGTAATCAATTCTCATATAACATTTCTTTATCTGTAGCACAGAATCCTGGTAAAAAATATAATCCATTATTTTTATATGGAGGATCTGGTCTTGGAAAAACACATTTAATGCAAGCAATTGGTCATTATATTCTTCAGCAAAACCCAAATACGAAAATAACTTATGTCACTTGCGAAACATTTCTTAATGATTTCATTAACAATATAATCAGGGAAAAAAATAACAATGAATTCCGCCGTAAATATCGCGATGTTGATGTATTACTTGTTGATGATATCCAATTTCTGGCCGGCAAAGAAAAAATTCAAGAAGAATTTTTCCATACATTTAATCATTTATATAGCCTAAATAAACAAATTGTTATTACTTCTGATGCACCTCCTACTGAGCTTTCAAAGTTAACGGAACGTCTAATTTCCCGCTTTTCTTGGGGAATAATAACCGACATGCAGCCATTAGACATTGAAACGCGTATTGCGATATTGAATAAAAAGGTTGAGATGTTAAATAGCGATGAATATTTTCCTAGTGACGTTATAGAGTATGTTGCTAGTCAATTTGAATTAAATGTTAGAGAACTTGAAGGTGGCCTTAACCGGGTTCTAGCTTATGCATCAATTTACGGAGCTCGTGACATTAATCTTGATCTTGCAGTTGAAGCATTAAAAGGATTTTCTAAAAAGAGTTCAGAGAAAATGTCAATTTTAAGAATTCAAAAGATTGTTGCTAAATATTTTCAAATCAGTGTAGAAGATTTGCAATCAAAAACTAGAAAACAACCTTTAACAACTTATCGACAAATTGCTATATATTTATGTAAAGAACTAACTGATAACTCATTACAAAAAATTGGACAAAATTTTGGTAAAAGAGATCATACTACAATCATGCATGCCGTTGATAAAATTGAAGAATTGAGAAAAAAAGACAAAGAAATCGATGCTCTTATTCATGAGCTTAAAAACCAATTGTAGATAAGTCCCGATTTATTAACATCTTATCTTTAAAGATATCCACAAGAATTATAGTTAAAAAATCTAATTAAATAGGTAAAAAAGCTAACTTTTCAACATATAAACATGCTATACTATAACTACTATACTAAAATAAATAATTTATTTAGGAGGAAGACAGATGAAGTTTTCAATTAATCGCTCAATGCTTTTACAGTTACTTAATCACGTAACTAAATCTATTTCCAGTCGTGTTATTACACCAATACTATCAGGAATTAAATTTGAAGTGACAGCAGACTCAATTACTTTAACCGGATCAAACACAGAAATGTCAATTATCACTAAGTTAAATGAAAACAATAAAGATAAGATTCAAGTTGAACAAAGTGGTACTTGTGTACTTCCTTCAAAGTATATTACTGAAATAATTAAAAAGATTGATGGCGATACAGTATCATTTGAGTTAATTGATACAAATTTAATGCAAGTATATACAACATCAAGTGAATTTACTTTAAATACTTTATCAGTTGAAGAATATCCAAATATTTTTCTTATTACTGAAGAAAAAAGTTTTCAATTACAAAAACAAATTGTTCAAAATTTGATTAAGCAAACTGTTTTTGCAACATCACAATCAGAAAGTCGTCCAATATTAACAGGTGTAAATTTTGTTATTCAAGGAAAAGACTTAATTATGACTGCTACTGACAGTTATCGTTTAGCTCAGAAAAAGGTGTTACTTGATGTTGAACCTGTTATGAGTAAAAACTTAATAATTCCTGCAAAAACTTTACAGGAATTAAGTAAAATTCTAGATGAAATTGAAGATAATGTTTTGACTATTTATACTTCACAAAGCAAGATATTGTTTATTACTGAAAGTATTTGCCTGCAATCTAACCTGATTGAAGGGAATTATCCGGATACTTCTAAATTAATACCAACTGAGTTTAATACTGTTATAGAAGCTGATTTAAATGAATTATTACATGCAATTGATCGGGCTTCATTGCTTTCAAGAGATATCCACAATAATATTGTAAATGCAGATATAAAAACTGATGGAATGGAAATTAAATCAATTTCTCAAGAAATTGGTCAAGTAAGAGAAAAAATTCAGAGTGCCCAAATAAGTGGTGATGAATTAAAAATCTCATTCAATGCTCGCTATGCATTAGACGCGTTGAAAGCTATGGAAGTTAATAAAATTACTATAAGTTTAAATGGTGAATTAAAACCATTTATTATTCATTCAAAAGATGATGAAAATCTTATTCAATTGATTTTACCTATTCGCACATATTAGTCATTTTTTGCTTATTTGAGGAGGTTTTCGGACGCTCCTCTTTTTTTGACTATTTAGTGTTAAAAAACCTTTAATTTAAGCTGAAAAAGGCTGATTTTTTTATAAAAATATGGTAAAATATTATGTAGGAGAAAGTTTGGAGGAAATATGCAAAAAGTACAAATTGAAACCGAATTTATTACGCTCGGTCAATTCTTGAAAGTTACAGGAATTATTGGTACCGGAGGAGCTGCAAAGTTTTTTCTTGAGGAGTATCCGGTATATGTAAATAATGAACTTGAGAATCGTCGGGGACGAAAATTATATGTTTCAGATCAGTTAAAAGTTGATGATCAGGAATTTATAATAGTTAAAGGATGAATATGCTTTGAGATTACGTTCCATTGATATTAAAAATTTTCGCAATTATAGCAATCAATCATATACATTTGATAAAAACTTATATGTATTAATTGGTCAAAATGCTCAAGGAAAAACAAGTTTTATAGAATCTATTTATGTACTCGCGTATGCTAAGTCATACCGAGTACATTCTGATGAGGAACTTATTTCTTTTGGTGCTGATTTTGCAAAAATAAATGCAGTTGTCGAAAAAAATCAAGGAACAATGCAATTTGAATATATTTTAGCGCGTAATGGAAAGAAGGTTAAGATTAATCAAGTTGAATGTAAACGACTTATTGATTTTGTCGGTAATGTTTACGTTGTAAAATTTTCTCCGGAAGATTTATTGTTAATTAAAGGTTCTCCTGGATTAAGACGTAAATTTCTTGATTTACAACTATCTCAACTTGATAATCAGTATTTACAATCTTTAGTTATCTATAACAAAATTTTGGCACAGAAAAAGGAAACACTAAAATCAGAGCATGTAGATTCAATTTATATTGATATTTTAAATGACCAACTTATAGAACAGATGACAATTATTTATCAAAAAAGAATTGAATATATTGATCGACTACAGGTGTTAGTCCAACCAATTTTTGATACATTAACAAGTGAAAAAGAAACATTCACTTTTTCTTATGAATCAAATTGTATAAGTTATCCTAGTAATGGTGATTTAATTACTGAACTAAAACAAAAGATGGCTGAATACAAAGAACGGGAAATAAGGCAACGCAAAATATTAATTGGTCCACATCGTGACGATCTTATTTTTTTTATTGATGAAAAGAATCTTCGTTTATATGGATCGCAAGGTCAGCAACGTACAGTTGTTTTGACACTGATATTAGCGCAAATTGAATATATTTATGAACAAGCCAATACATATCCAATATTATTATTGGATGATGTATTAAGTGAGCTTGATGACAATCGAAAGGTTCAATTAATAAATAAATTGGACCCAGAGATGCAAACATTCATCACAACAACGGAATTACATAAACTTGATGAATACATTACTGCTGATTATCAAATTATAAAAATTGATGACGGCAAAATTATAGAGTAGGTGAAATTTATGGCAGAACAAAATTATGATGCAAGTAGTATACAGGTCCTTGAAGGTCTTGAGGCAGTCCGTAAACGGCCAGGGATGTATATTGGTTCAACTTCATCACGTGGGCTCCATCATTTAGTTTGGGAGATTGTTGATAACTCAATTGATGAAGCATTAGCTGGTTACTGCGATGAAATTACAGTGGAAATTGAAGAAGATAATTCGATTAAAGTTATTGATAATGGACGTGGTATTCCTGTTGATATCCATGAAAAAACTGGTCGTTCAACTGTCGAGACGATTTTAACCGTTCTTCATGCCGGCGGGAAATTCGGTGGCGGCGGATATAAAGTTTCCGGTGGTCTTCATGGTGTAGGGGCATCTGTAGTAAATGCTCTATCAACTCGTCTTGAGGTTATTGTAAATAAAGACGGTGTAAAATATTTTGAAGCTTTTGAACGCGGTGTACCGATTGGTGATTTAGAAGTAGTTGGCGATGCTGACCATTCTGGAACAACAGTTCAGTTTTGGCCTGATCCGGAGATCTTTACTGAAACCCAAGTATATGATTATGATATTTTACGTAATCGTATTCGTGAGCTTGCATTCTTAAATAAAGGTTTACAGATTAATATTGTTGACCGTCGTTTTGGAAAACGCGAAGAGTTTCATTACGAGGGCGGTATTAAAGAATATATAGCTTACCTAAATAAAAATAAAGAATCAATTCATGAGGAAATCATTTATGTTGAGGGTGAACGTGATGATATTATGGTTGAAGTTGCTATGCAATATAATAGCGGCTATACAACTAATCTATATTCATTCACCAATAACATTCACACTCATGAAGGTGGAACTCATGAAGAAGGGTTCCGTCGTGCATTAACGCGGGTTATTAACAATTATGCTTTGAAAAATAATTTTATCAAAAGTACTGAAGATAATTTAACCGGTGATGATGTTCGTGAAGGATTAACATGTATTATTTCAATTAAGCACCCAGATCCACAATTTGAAGGACAAACAAAGACAAAATTAGGTAACAGTGAAGTCCGTGCAATTGTAGATAAAATATTTGCTGAGAAATTTGAAGAATTTTTGTTAGAAAATCCTGAAAGTGCTGGGCAAATCATTGAAAAAGGATTGATGGCTGCACGAGCACGTGTCGCGGCGAAACGTGCCCGTGAGCTCACTCGACGTAAAAATGTGCTGGAAATTTCTTCTCTGCCAGGTAAATTAGCCGATTGTTCATCAAAAGATGCATCAATTTCGGAGATTTATATAGTCGAAGGGGATTCGGCCGGTGGAAGTGCAAAACAAGGCCGTGACAGCAAATTTCAAGCTATTTTACCGATTCGAGGTAAGATATTAAATGTTGAGAAAGCTCGTCTTGATCGAATTTTTGCTAATACAGAAATTCGTTCAATGATTACAGCTTTCGGTACTGGTATTGGTGAAGACTTTACAATTGAAAAATTACGTTATAATAAAATTGTTATTATGACCGATGCCGATGTAGATGGTGCACATATTAGAACTTTACTTTTAACATTTTTCTATCGTCATATTCCGCAGCTTGTTGAGCAAGGACATATCTATATTGCCCAACCACCACTTTATAAAATTCAAGTTGGTAAGTCGGCTCAATATGTTTATAGCGATGAAGAATTGGATGCTGCTTTAGCAGAACTTGGTCCAAATGTAAAACCAGGTATCCAGCGCTATAAAGGTCTTGGAGAAATGAATCCGGAACAGTTATGGGAAACAACAATGGATCCTGAAACGCGTACTTTCCTGCAAGTTAAGTTGGAAGATGCAATGGAAGCTGATCAAGTATTTGATATGCTGATGGGTGAAAATGTAGAACCAAGACGTGATTTCATTCAAGAGAATGCAATCTATGTAAAAAATCTTGATATTTAATTTTAGATAATAAATGACATAATGAAGACACTGAGGTGAAAATGCATGTCAAATGAAGAAAAACAGTTTACTGAACGAATATTAGAAAGAAATATCGCTACCGAGATGCGTGAGTCGTTTTTGGATTACTCGATGAGTGTTATCGTTTCGCGGGCATTACCTGATGTTCGTGATGGTATGAAGCCTGTTCACCGTCGTATTTTGTATGCGATGAATGATTTAGGTATGTACGCTGATAAGGCTTATAAAAAGTCTGCCCGTATTGTCGGGGAAGTAATAGGTAAGTATCACCCGCATGGTGATTCTGCTGTTTATGGTTCGATGGTACGTATGGCTCAAGAGTTTAGTTATCGTTATATGCTCGTTAATGGTCATGGGAACTTTGGTTCTATCGATGGTGATGGCGCAGCTGCGATGCGGTATACCGAAGCAAAAATGAGTAAGATATCAATGGAATTAATGCGTGATATTCAAAAAGATACGATTGATTTTGTTGATAACTATGATGGCTCTGAACGTGAACCGGCAGTTTTACCGGCGCGATTTCCTAACTTATTAGTTAATGGTTCAATGGGTATTGCAGTTGGGATGACAACTAATATTCCACCACATAACTTAACTGAAGTTATTGATGCGGTATTAATTCTTATGGAGAACGAAGATATTCCAATTGTAGAATTAATGCAATATCTGCCTGGACCGGATTTTCCAACCGGTGCCACTATTTTAGGGCGCTCTGGAATTAAGCGTGCTTATGAAACTGGTAATGGTTCAATCATGATGCGTTCAAAAGCTGAAATTATTGAACATAAAAATGGAAAATCAACAATTTTAGTAAGTGAGATTCCTTATCAAGTAAATAAGGCAAAAATGATTGAACGTATTGCTGAACTTGTTCGTGAGAAGAAAATTGAAGGTATAACTGATTTACGTGATGAATCAAACCGTGAAGGTATCCGGATTGTTATTGAAACAAGCCGCGATGCCCAAGCAGAGGTTATTTTAAATAACCTTTATAAGCAGACATCATTGCAAACATCTTTCAGTGTGAATATGCTGGCGTTAGTAAATGGAACGCCAAAAATTTTAAATGTTAAAGAAGTTTTATTACATTACCTTGATCATCAGAAAGTAGTTATCCGCCGTCGTACTCAGTTTGATTTGAATCGAGCTGAACGTCGTGCTCATATTTTAGAAGGCTTAAAAATTGCGTTGGATAATATTGATGAAATCATCAAAATCATCCGTGCAGCTAATGATGATTCATCAGCTCAAAATGAGATGATGGAGCGTTTCGGTTTAACCGAAATTCAAGCAAAAGCAATTCTAGATATGCGTCTGAAAAGACTTACTGGTTTAGAACGTCAAAAAATTGAAGATGAGTTAAATGAATTATTGTTACTGATTGAAGATTTGAAAGATATTTTAGCTAAAGAAGAACGGATTTTGGAAATTATCCGGGTTGAATTAACTGAAATCCGTGATAATTATGGAGATGCTCGTCGGACTGAAATTTTAGAAGGTGACTTCTTAAATATCGAAGATGAGGATTTAATTCCGCAAGAAGACGTTGTTATTACATTAACAAATAAAGGATATATTAAACGTGTTGCAACTGATACTTATAAAGCACAAAACCGTGGTGGAAAAGGTATTAAAGCAATGGGAACTACCGAAGAGGATTTTGTAGAACACTTATTAACAACTAATACTCATGATTACTTATTATTCTTCACAAATCGTGGTAAGGTATATCGCTTGAAAGGATATAATATTCCTGAATATGGTAGAACTGCCAAAGGATTACCAATTGTAAATATTCTTCCAATCGAAAAAGATGAATATATCAATGCAGTTATTCCAATTAAGAACTTTGAAGAAGAGGGTTGCTTAATGTATGTTACTCGTCAGGGTGTTGGTAAACGGACTGACTTAAAAGAATTTGAAAATATTCGTGCAAACGGAAAAATTGCTATTAATCTTCGTGAAGATGATGAATTAATTTCTGTTCGTCGTACTTATGGAAATGATGAAATTATTGTTGGTGCAAGCAATGGTAAGATGATTCGTTTTGAAGAAACGAGTATTCGTGAGATGGGACGTACTGCAAGTGGCGTCAGAGTAATGCGTATCGATGCTGGCGAAAGTATCATCGGTATGGAAGTTGCTGAAGACGATCGTGAAGTGCTGGTAGTTACCGAAAAAGGATATGGAAAACGGACGCCGATTTCTGAATATCGTTTACAATCGCGTGGTGGTAAAGGGGTTAAGACAATTAATATTACTGAGCGAAATGGTAATTTAGTTGCTCTGAAAGCCGTTAATCCTGAAGATAATGATGATCTTATGATTATTACAACTGAGGGTATTATTATTCGTACACCAATTGATCAAATTTCACAAACCGGACGGGCAACTCAAGGTGTTCGCTTAATCCGTGTTGCTGATGATAGTCAAGTTTCAACGATAGCTGTTATTCCTAGAGATGATGAAGAGGAAGAAATAGTTGAAGTTACCGAAGAAGTGATTGTTGAGACAGTTACTGTTGAAGAAGAATAAAAAACGCGAGGCCTGAGTGCCTCGCGTTTTTCTATGGCCGGCTCAGAAGCGGGCCATTTTTTAATCATTAAGAAGTTTCTGAACAATGTCAATTGCTGCCAAATATCTGTCTTCATAGCTTTTATCATCTATGACAGTATATTCAATATTATATTCATCAAGTAAATCAATCAAGAGATTTTGGAAGTCACGTCTTTTTTGTGGTGTTCCAAGTGAACGCATTCCATCATCTACCCATGGTGTATTGTTATCCAATAAAATTACTTTATCAAATTGGAATTCATTGATTAATGTGTCTAAAACCGGATTTTTTCGGCCTTCGTATTGAATACAGAAGGCCTGGGTTGTTAAAAAGTCAGTATCAAGAAAAGCAATTCGATTAGCATGACGCACAGCATACTCGATAAATTTGTGGTGTTCCAAGGCAATTTTAGGGTAGTCAGAGTATTGCAATGCTTCTTCAGTACCGCCTAATTCCTGATAAACATAATCTCGGCCATATTCCCAGGCAGAAGTTGTATTGAAAACATGAGCAAGTTTATTAACTAAAATAGATTTCCCGCTACTTTCGCCACCAAGGATAGCTACTGTACGAACAAAGAACGGTTTCACTTCATTCGGGATATAATCCCAATTACGAAATGGGTGTTGTCTGATGTCGGTTGCGCTGATATGGACAAATGAGCGTGTTGCATCAATAATTTTAGTTGGTAATCCAAAGTATTTTTGATAATTTTCAATATCATCTAATTCAGAACTAAATACAATATCAGGATTTATATCGAATTCTTTGAATTTCTCTTTAACCCGATCTGACCATCCAGCCCATCCATTAGGATAAAATGGAATGCCGCTTTCATCTAAAATATGTGCTTCAATTGTATCTTGTTTTTGAAATGTTTTTGCTACCCAACGCAAACGATCTTGCGGGGTAGGGAAAGCACGAAGTTTTGAATCATTGAAAAGGATTTGATCGCGATCGCTGTCAACACCAACAAAAATATAGAGTTTATCTACCAAACTACTAGCCATGTTGATAAAATGAATGTGTCCTGTATGAAGTGGAAAAAATTTTCCGAAGATAACGCCTGTTTTCATAAATATATCCAAACTCCTTTATTCATATTTTAGTGGATTCTATGAAAAATTACAAATTTATTGATTGTTAGGAAAAATAGAAAAGGCTGGGTCCTTGAGACCCAGCCTTTTAAACTTTCTCTATAATTCACTAGCTGCTTCTTCATCCAATACAAATTCTACATTTGGATGAGTGTGTAATATTGTAGCTGGTAAGTCTTCAACTAAATGGTCGACTGCAAGTACTTCTTTCATAACTGGAGCTTTTTTAGTTCCATTAGCCATTAAGATAATTTTATGGGCACGCATGATAGTACCGATACCAAATGATAATCCATCAATTGCTAATGTTTCATCAACAACAAAGTGTGCAATGCGGCATGGTGCATCAAATGCACTTCCTGGTTGGTTTAATGCAATATGAGCATCTGTACCAATTCCAAGAAGTAGGAAGTCAACACCACCGAAGTCAGTGATAAATTTTTCCATTTTATCGCATTCAGCTTGAAGATCATCAGCTTTGCCATCAAAGAATACATTTTGCTTTACTTCAACATGATCAAATAGTTGTTCATCCATGAAAGTAGCTAAGCTATCTTTATCACTGGCATTTTTACCAACAACTTCATCTAAGCTTACAAAAGTTGCTTGTGAGAAGTCTATCTCATTATTTTTATATGCTTTAACCAATAATTCGAAAGTTTTAATTGGTGTTGCACCTGAAGTTAAACATACAAGTGAGTTTGGTTTTTTATTCAATTGTTCTTTTAATGCATCAACGATATGTTGAGATGCTTGTTCATAAGTCTTATAGATTGATGTTTTCATAGTAATATTACCCCTATTATCATAAATTTTATGTTAAGTCACTGCCGTTTGATGCTATGACTTTTTTGTACCAGTAGAAACTGGCTTTGCGAACACGGCGCAAATCTTTATCATCTTTTTCGTCACGATTTACATATATGAAACCATATCGTTTGCTGCATCCTTGATGTGTACTAACCAGGTCAATTGCAGACCATGGTGAGAAGCCAAATAATTCGCAGCCATCTTCAATTGCTAAACGGCATTGTTCAATATGTTCACGTAAATAATCAATTCGATATGGATCATTGACAATATCGCCTTCTTCTAATGTATCATAAGCTCCCAGACCATTTTCAGTAATAATCATTGGTAATTCATAACGATCATACATTTCTCTGATAGTTGTTCGCAAACCCACTGGATCCATTTCCCAGCCAAATTCTGTTTTAGTCAAGTACGGATTGTCAAAGCTTTTAAACCATCCAGGAATTGTAAATGCCATTTGCTGGTCGCCTTTATCACCAACCGGCGCATCATAAGGTGCATGTTCAATTGTTGCGGAGTTATAATAATTAAATGCAATAAAATCCGGATTGGCACCACGAAGAATTTCTTCATCACCGGGTTCAAAGGTTGGTACTAAATCGAACTCTTCTAAATAGCTCCATGCGATTTTATTATAGTGTCCACGAATTGGAACATCTAAATATAGCCAGTTGCGAATCGCGCTGAAGTTTTGAGCTGCTACAATGTCTTCGGGTTTTGAAGTAGCAGGGTAGGCGCAGGCAATATTAGGAGCTGGTCCAATTTTAGCTTCCGGAAGCATTTCATGACATAACTTCATAACTAATGACTGTGCTAGCATCATATGATGATTTTGTTGATACAATTCCTTTTGTGTTGCTCCGGTTCCTAGCAATGATCCATAGAGCACAAGCATATTTTGTTCATTAATAGTTTGCCAAAATTTTACGCGGTCGCCAAAGTATTCAAATAATGTTTTCGCATATTGAACATAGGCATCAATAATTAATTCGCGATTTGACCAACCACCTTGTTTTTCTAATTCAAGTGGCAAATCAAAATGATATATTGTCAGTACAGGCTCAATATTGTACTTTATAAGTTCATCGATGAGGTTATTATAAAATTCAATTCCTTTTTTGTTGATTGGACCATTTCCATCAGGAAAGATTCTTGGCCAGCTTATGGAGAAACGATATTCGTTAAATCCCATTTCAGCCATAAGTGCAATATCTTCTTTATAATGGTGATAGTGGTCACTTGTAACTTTGAAATCACATATCTTATCATGGTAAGGCTTCGGGATATCCTGCACTGATAAGCCTTTGCCATCTTCATCATATGCACCTTCTACTTGATACGCACTAGTAGAGGCACCCCAAAAGAAATCTTTAGGAAATCCTTTATTTGTTTTAGTCATAATACTCACTCCTTATTATACCGCTACTTATATTATACCTATGTTTCAACTGTAATTGCTTTCAATATCTGAAAATTTAGTGTAATATCTGAAAATGCGAATTATGACCCGGGAAATAATTTTATTTAAAAAGCAAGTCTCTACTTGCTTTTTAAGGTAATAGTCCAGTGATGATAAGGGAATTTATCCGAAAAGTAATTGTTAAATTGTGAATAATTAGATTTGCCTATTTAAAAAAATTAGATTATGAGGTAAAATATATAGGATACATATTGAATATCGAGGTGTAGTAAATGAGAAAAATAGCACACTCATTAGGTGTTATTTTATTGGTACTTTCAATATTTTGTTTTATGTCCGTTCCGACCCATGCAATTGCTGTGGATCCAAGTGTTACAAATGATCTAAATGACATCCTACAAACAGAGGATAACACACCGGTTATTGATGAATCTCAATTTCCATTTATTAATGCAAATGCTGCTTTAATGGTTAATGCTGATACAGGACAAATTTTATATTATGATACAATTGATAAACCAATGAATGTTTATAGTGTCTCTAAATTAATGAGCGCTTATATTGTTTTGCAAAAGATTGCTGAGAATGACCCTAGTTTTACCTGGGATACAAAAATTAAAATTGACGATGACCTGAGTTTGATTTCAACGACTAGTGGGTTTTCAAATGTTCCGTTGCAAGCTGGGGAGTCATATACGGTTAAAGATCTTTTAGATGCAAGTTTGATTGTTTCTGCAAATGCTGCTCTTATGGCACTGGCGCGTACAATTTCCGGAGATGAAGCTTCTTTTGTTAAGTTAATGAATCAGACTGCTGCAGAGATTGGATTGTCGCAATCAAAATTTACAACGTCAACAGGTCTTTCCGGAGGCGACATTAGTCCATTCGGTATAGACATTGGTGAGGGTGATAATATCATGACTGCCAGAGATGTTGGGTTACTTTCTATGCATTTGATTAATGAATATCCTGAAGTAATTGATATTACAAAACAAAGTGAATTTACTTTTGGTGCATACACTAGTTATCCAGAAGACTTGGTAAGTGCTAACCACATGCTTCCCGGTCTTCCAGATGAATATCAGGGAATGACAGGCCTTAAAACCGGTTCTGATATCTATGAGTATACATCTTCATTTGCTGGATATACTGAAAATAATGGTTTGAATATTATTACCGTTATAATTGGATGCCGTAATGCTGATGATAGAAATGTAGAAACTGCCAAGATGTTAGATTTTGCTTATAAGACGCTGGATCAATATATAGTTGTTGCACCAGATAGTTCTATTAATGGAATTGGCGGTTTTGAGACTCGCCAAGCCTCAAAGGGCGTTGTGAGTGCCGCGGTGAAAGAAAAGTTTGTGTTATTAACTACTAATACTAAGTTTAATGTTCAAGCAGAGTTTATTCCAACTCATCCGCAGTACAATGATACTTATAATAAGTTTCAAGGAAATATTTTGGCTGGAGAAAAACTGGGTAATATTGCTGTAAAGGGTGTTAACTTACTTTACTTAAAGGATAGCACTGAAACATATGCATATGTTCCAGTATATGCTACAGAAGATGTTGGAGAAGGCTTTTTCTTATTCAACTGGATAGAAGAACTTAAAGATATAATTGTTGGGGTATTTGTTTAGGAGTTGCTTTGCAACTCCTTTTATGTTTCACGTGAAACATTTATCTGACTTGACTTTTTATTCTGAAGTTACTATAATAAATACAATCAATGAAATCTAGGATGAGAATTAGTAGTAACTCACTTAATTTGTAGAGAGTCCGTGGCTGGTGAAAACGGATAGTTAATAGTTATGAATCAGACTCGGAGTGAAGTATTGAAGGGAAACTGTGTAGGTACTTTCGGGAACGCCCGTTATAGCGGAATGAAGTGACAATGTTTCACGTGAAACATTGTAATTAGGGTGGCACCGCGTAAAGACGTCCCTTTCGTAAGAAAGAGATGTCTTTTTTGATTTTATAGGAGGTTTTAATTATGATAGACATGAAAATTATGCGAGAGAATCTTGAACTCGTAAAAGAAAATTTAGTGAAGCGACAAATGGATAGTTCTATTGTTAATGAGTTTCCAGAACTGGATAGTGAGCGTAAAGTTTTATTGCAGGATAATGAAGCATTAAAAAATAAGCGTAATGAAGCATCGAAGTTAATAGGAACATATAAACGCGAGGGCAAGGATACCACCGAAATATTCGCACAGGTAGACGGTTTGGGTGACACTATTAAAGCAAACGATGAAAGACTAGCAAACATCGAAAATAAGATAACAGCGATAATGGAGCAATTGCCAAATATATTAGCTCCGGATGTGCCGGTAGGTAAAGATGAAGACGAAAATATTGAGATCAGAAAACATGGTGTGCCAACTGAATTTAATTATGAACCTAAAGCCCACTGGGACATAATAAAAGATTTAGATATTATTGATTTAGAAACAGCTGCAAAGTTAACCGGAACACGCTTTGCAGTCTATAAAGACCGTGGTGCAAAACTTGCACGGGCAATTATGAATTTTATGCTTGATACAAATACAAAGAATGGCTATACGGAAATGGCAACGCCACATATCGTTAATCGTGAGAGTTTATATGCAAGTGGGCAGCTGCCAAAGTTTGCAGAAGATCTATTTAAATTAGATTATGAGAAAGAATACTATCTTATTCCAACAGCAGAAGTACCATTAGTAAATACCCAACGAGATAATATTATTAACCAGGAAGCATTGCCAATCAAATATACGGCATATACACAATGCTATCGTTCAGAAGCTGGAGCTGCCGGACGTGACACAAGGGGTCTTATCCGTCAGCATCAATTCGAAAAAGTTGAACTAGTTGCATTCACAACTCCGGATGTTTCTGCGGAATTGCTTGAGATACTAACTGGGAACGCAGAACAAATATTACAGTTACTTGGCTTACCGTACCGAGTTATTGAATTATGCAGTGGAGATACTGGTTTTGGATCTGCTAAAACATACGACATTGAAGTATGGCTACCATCATATAATGCTTATAAAGAGATTTCTTCATGCAGTAATATGGGAGATTTTCAAGCAAGAAGAGCAAACATTAAATATCGTAATCAAGAAACCGGAAAACTTAATTATGTACATACACTAAATGGATCAAGTTTAGCAATTGGCCGGACCATTGCAGCTATCCTTGAAAACTATCAGAATGAAGATGGTTCAGTTAATATTCCAGAAGTACTTGTTCCATATTTTGGAGAGACAATAATTAAGTAAGATATTTCAATTGTGAAATAGTGATAAATAAAAAAAGATAGCCTTAAGCTATCTTTTTTTCTACTTTACAGTGGTGTGGATAATCTTGCCAATCTTTGTTAGGATGTAGTCCAGGCTTGATTCATCATTTAATATATCATAGTCATTCATATTTATTCTGAGAATAGGTGCAGTATTGAAATTATCAATCCAAGTTGAGTAGCGAGAATATAGAGTCTTCCAGTATTCTACATCGGTGACTATTTCCATTTCACGGCCACGTTCATGGATGCGATCAATAATATCATCAAATTCACCTTCAACGTAAATGATTAAGTCAGGATGTGGAAAGAAGGGGGTCATAACCATTGCATTAAATAAAGATGTATATGTGTCATAGTCATCTTCAGACATTTTTCCTTGCTCAAAGTTTAATTTGGCAAAAATATCAACGTCTTCATATATTGAACGGTCCTGAATGAATCCGCCACCATATTGAAACATACGTTTTTGTTCCTTAAAGCGTTCAGCAAGAAAGAAAATCTGTAAATGGAATGCCCAAGTTGTAAAGTCGGCATAATACTTATCTAAATATGGATTGTTTTCAACTCTTTCCAAAGATGTCTTAAAACCTAATGCTTCAGCCAATGCTTTGGTTAGCGTAGACTTACCAACACCTACTGTGCCGGCTATTGAAATAACTGAATGTAACGGGATATTATATTTTTCGCAAATATCTCTATTAATCATAATCTATACTCTCCTATAATAATTCTTTTATTTGTTCGATAATTTTTTTAAGGTCATCAGGGCTATTAACAAAGTCAACATGATCGCCATTAATGCGTAAAACTGGAATATCTGGATGCTCAAGCTCAAATAGTGTCGCATATGCATCATATTCAATGATAAGCTTCTCAAGATACTCATCTTCAATAAGTTCTTCAAAATCACGGCTTCTGATATTTATACGGTGCTTTAATGTATCAAGGCTGGCGTTGATAACAATTAAAAGGTTAGGTTGTAAGAGACCATCAATAAGTGTGTGATAAATTTTTTGAAACTTACTGAATTTATCTGGATGTAAATTCATATCAGCAAATAGCAAGTTTTTAAAAATATGATAATCAGCAACAACAGGTTTCGCCTTTTCAATATAGTTCTTCTGAATGTCTTCTAACTGTAAATATCTATTTACTAAGAAAAACATCTCGGTTTGAAATCCCCATGTATCTATATTTTCATAAAAACTTTCAAGAAATGGATTTTCATATACTATTTCCTTTAGTAATGAATATCCAAGTGCCTCAGAGACAAGCAAAGAAAGTGATGTTTTACCAACACCAATTGGACCTTCAATTGCAATGAATGGAGTTTGATGTGTGTTCATAAATATACCTCATTTTTTCTGGATACTTCTATTATATCTCATATAAAATAAAATGATAGAAATAAATGACAGAATATTGATTTTGAAGAGTAAAAAAGGTATAATAATAAATGCGTCTATACAATGCAAATTTGTGAACTTGGTCAGATCCGGAAGGAAGCAGCCATAAGCAACCCTTTGCGTGTGTGTGGACGCTTTTTATTTAAATGAATTAAAAAGGCGGTGTAATACTTTTATGGATTTGGAGAAAAGAGATATTGATTTTATGCGTGAAGCAATTCGTTTAGCAAAGAAGGCTGAGTCTCTTGGTGAAGTGCCAATAGGTGCAATCATTGTCCATGACAACAAAGTTATTGCCCGAGCATATAATACTAGAGAGAAGTCACAAAATGCACTTGATCATGCCGAAATAAAAGTGATTAAAAAGGCATGTGAGAAGCTGGGTACGTGGCGACTAAATGAGTGCACTTTATATGTAACTCTGGAACCATGTCCGATGTGTAGCGGTGCAGTCATACAATCCCGGGTTGGAAGATTAGTATATGGTGCCAGCGATCCTAAAGCGGGATGTACCGGCTCGTTAATGAACTTACCGGCAGATACAAGATTTAATCATAATCCGGAAATTGTTACTGATGTGCTGGGAGATGAATGTGGCGAAATGCTGACAACATTTTTTAGAAAAATACGCGAGAAGAAAAAGAGCTCAAATTAATTGAGCTCTTTTTCTAATATATATTTTTTAGGAATCAAGATTGAAACTGTTGTTCCAGAGTCTTTTTTACTCGTAATATCAATTGATCCATCATGTAAACCAATAATCGTTTTTACTATTGTAAGCCCAAGGCCTGTTCCGGAAGATTGATCTCTGGAGGTGATTGTATAAAATGGATCAAATACTTTTTTGATGTCCTTTGAACTTATTCCAATGCCATTATCGGTTATTTGTATTTGGTAGTTATTCTTTGATTCGGTAATTGAAAGAGCTATAGTTCCGTTCGGATGAGAGAACTTTATGGCATTGCTTATTATATTAGTAAAGACTTGTTTCATTCTGAATTGATCAACATAGAATTTTAAGTCATTTGAATTTATAGAAATTGTTAGTTGTTGTTTTGCTATTTCCTGCTCAAATGGCTTTAATGTTTCAGTAATAAGGTTGTTAATGCTAACCAATGAATAGTCTAAGTGATAACTATCACTTTCCAGTTTTGATAGGTCAAGTAAATCAGATACTAATATATTCATTTTTTCTGTTTGCTCAATAATCATATTTTGGAAGTCAATTTTATCATCATCCGGAATGTTATCATGATTGATTAGTATTTCAATTGCTCCTCGAATTGCAGCAATAGGGGTTTTAAGTTCATGGGAAGCATAGGCGATAAAGTGTCGTTGTGCTCGCTTAGAGTACTCGATTGAGGTGATGTCATTTAAAATAAAAATATTTCCCAGGAAATAATCTTGGTTATTTTTAATAGGATGTGAGATGAATTGGTAATATTTTTGATTTATTTTAATGCTATGCTCGGTAGAAGTATTTAAGAATTGAGCATCATCAATATATTTTACTAATTCATTTGGCAGTATTTGTAAGTAGTCTACAAGATTAGATTCAGTAAATTTAAAGTTTTTCTGAAATGGAATATTGTAATAAGATAAGTTGTGATTGTTATCAATGAAAAAAATTGGACTATCAATATTGTTTAACAGGGCTTCTAGTTGAGCCTCTTGATTTTCAATTGTTTTTTCTGTCTCCGATAATTCAAATTCAAAGCGCTTGCGTTCATATATTTTTTCCGATTGGCGTTCTTTGGATTGATTATAAACTTTATTGATATCAAATCCAATAACGATAATTAAAACTAGAAGTCCGAGGAAAGGATAGAAATAAAAAGCAATGAGTGCGAGAATAACGAGTGTGATATTTAATGATAATAATTTGATGAAAGCTTTAGACATATTTCTAACCTCACTTTGTTTCTAACATGTAACCAATTCCGCGAATAGTTTTAAACTTAATAGTTTCGTTTTCAAATTTCGAGCGAATTTTGAACATATGAACATCTATTGTTCTAGTATCACCATCATAGCTATAACCCCATAAGGATTCAAGTAGTTGATCCCGACTGACAACTTTATTTGCATGCTTAACTAAATAAAGCAGAAGTTCATATTCACGCAATGTAAGTTCGATTTTTTCGTCACCTAAATATGTTTCGTATTTTTCAGGAATAATAGTAATATCATTTAGTACTATTTTGTCTAATTGTTTAGATTCAGATAAGTTATGTTGCTTACGCAATCTTGCCTGTATGCGTGCAATGAGTTCGCGATTTGAAAAAGGTTTGGTAATATAGTCATCTGCGCCGGCATTTAGTGCTTCAACTTTATCAAATTCATCACTTCTTGCGGTAAGCATTATAATGTGCCCGGTTTGATCATGTTGACGAATTATCTTACATAATTCAAGTCCTGAGAGTTCCGGTAGCATCCAGTCAAGTAAATAAATATCAAAAGACTGATGTTTAAGTATCACTGCAGCATCCAATCCATCTCCAGATAAAGTAACATTATATCCTTCATGTGTTAAATCATACTTTAAAATTTTTTGGAGATTTGTCTCATCTTCAACAACAAAAATATTTGCCAATTTCATCACCTGCTTTTCCTTATATATACAATAACATACAATGGGGATATTTTATCTACTAAAACAATGATTTTACAAAAAATTAACATTCGGGAAATCATCCATTCATATTAGAATGTTAGACTTAAATCATTCGAAGGAGGAATAAACTATGAAATTGGGAAAAACATTAATCGTGTTAGGAATACTGGGTGCAGTACTCGCAGGTTGTAGTACGCAAGCAGATAACAGTAATACATCGATAACAATAAACGGCTCAACATCAGTAGCAGAATTATTTGAGACTACAAATGGGCACGAGGGAATTATTGATGCATATAAAACGGTAGCACCAAATGTAACAATAAAAATGAGTCCAACGGGTTCTTCTGATGGAATTAAAGCTGCGCAATCAGGAAGCACAGAAATTGGAATGTCATCAAGACAATTGAAAACAGAAGAGAAGACTGGGCTTACTTCAGTAATGATTGCAGTTGATGCAATTGCTATTGTTGTCAATCCTGAAAATAGTGTTGATAATCTTACTTCGCAACAATTAACCGATATTTACACTGGAAAGATAACAAACTGGAAAGACGTTGGTGGTAAAGACGCTCCTATTTCAGTTGTTGCAAGAGAATCTGGTTCAGGTACTCGTGGGGCATTTGAAGAATTGCTAGAAATAAAAGATCAAATGGTTACAAGTGCAAATGAGTTTAATGGAACTGGTGCAGTTCGCACCGAGGTCTCACAAAACCCTAATGCAATTGGGTACCTTTCGTTAGGAGCTATTGATGATCATTTGAAAGCTATCCACCTAAATGATGTAGAAGCAACAGTGGATAATGTTAAAAATGGAAGCTATACATTACAACGGCCATTCTTATTGGTTTATAAAGAAGATGTGGTTACAGATGCAGATAAAGCATTTATTGATTGGGTATTGAGTCCCGAAGGACAGCAAATTGTTACAGCTAAGAAATACATTGCTGTAAATTAATAAAAATAAAAATAGATTTTCCTTGAGTTTTTGATATAATAAAGTCGTGAAGGATATTATCATATTTTGAATTAAGAAATTGGAAAGCGTTGTTTATCAACGCTTCCAATTTTATTGGCTTTTCATAAGATAAAAGGAGAATCAAAAAATGAAGTATATAAAGTTTTTAGTAATATTTATTACCACAGGATTATTGTTGACAGGATGTGGTAGTACCAATGCCAATGCAACATCAATTTCTGTCAATGGTTCATCATCTGTATCTGAGCTTTTTGAATCTCGTGGTGGTGTTGCAGGATTTATTGATGTTTATGAGGAAGAGAATACTGATATTGCAATTAAACTAAGTGCAAGTGGTTCTTCGGATGGAATTAAAGCCGCAAAAGAAGGTTTAGCAGACATTGGAATGAGCTCGAGAAAATTAAAGGCTGAAGAGAAGCCTGGACTTGAACGGGTTGTTATCGCCCTGGATGCTATTGCAGTTGTAGTTAACCCCGGAAATCCTGTTGATAATTTAACTGTTGAACAACTTTCAGATATTTATACGGGAAAAATAACTAACTGGAGTCAAGTTGGTGGCGAAGATAAGCCTATTGCATTAATTGCGAGGGAGTCTGGTTCTGGCACACGTGGAGCCTTTGAAGAATTATTGAATATCAAAGATCAAATGTCTGAGACAGCAAACGAGTTTAATGGTACCGGTGGAATCAAAGCAGAGGTTGTTCAAAACAAGAATGCGATTGGATACATATCATTAGGTGCAGTTGATGATAACTTAAAAGCAATTGAGATTGATGGGATATATCCGTCAACTAAAACAGTTAAAGATGGAAGTTATGCATTACAACGACCATTTATTCTTGTATATCGTGATGATGTCATTTCAGATGAGGCTAGAAGTTTTATCGATTGGATTTTGAGTGATGAGGGTCAGCAAATAGTTGAAAACAAAAAATTCATTACTATTAACTAATAGAAAAGAGGAAAACAGTACATGAACAAGCGGATAAGAAGTAAGTTTTTCGAATATTTTTGGCGTAATATATTTTTAATTATGGCCACAGTATCAATTGTTTCTGTAGTTGGTATTGGTCTATTTGTATTTGTAAATGGGTCAACTCCCTTTTATCAACCTTCGATGGCAAATCCGATAGTTGTGTTTGATGGATTTACTGAATCAAATAAAGTTATATATGACGGAAAACAAATTACTAAAATGAATGATCAGATTAATACTGATGATGGAGAGCATACAATACAGTATACAGATGCTGAAGGCAATATTCAGACGGTACAATTTGTTATTGATCCAACTCAAACTGATACAAGTAAAGTTGTTGAGTTTTTAGAATACCCAGATGATTCAAAGGTTGATAATAGTGTTAGATATTCAGCTACACTTACATTGGCTGGTTCTACAACACTAAGTCCAAAAGAAATTTCAGTTGTTGCACCAGAACCACCATATTCAATATTGTCTTTCCTTTTTGGCCAAGAGTGGCGGCCTGATAGTATGAAACTTTACGGAATATTACCAATGATTATATCAAGTATATTGGTAACTATTTGTGCTTTATTGATTGGTGTTCCAATTGGGGTTCTGACAGGTGTCTATTTAGCAGAATTGGCACCGCCAAGAGTTGCTCGAGTATTAAGACCACTGACTGAGTTACTGGCTGGAATTCCTTCAGTAGTATTTGGTTTTATTGGTTTAATGGTTATCGTACCGTTTATACAGAATACATTTCAGATTGCGACCGGAACTTCGGCTCTTGCAGCCTCAATAGTATTAGGGATAATGATTCTCCCGACAGTTATTTCTATGACAGAGACTTCTTTACGTGCAGTGCCATCCTTTTATAAGGAAGGTTCACTAGCATTGGGAGCTACACAAATTCAAACGATTTTTAAAGTGCAAATCCGGGCGGCTAAGTCAGGTATATTGACTGGGATTGTTTTAGGAATTGGACGTGCAATGGGTGAAACGATGGCAGTAATATTGGTTGCAGGGAATTCGCCACAAATACCAGGATCAATATTAGATAGTGTAAGAACTTTGACGGCGACAATTGCCTTAGAAATGGGATATGCATCAGGTCGTCATAGTGAAATGTTATTTGCTATCGGTATTGTGCTGTTTGTCTTCATTTTTATTCTTAACGTTGTAGTCTTAGCTATTAATAAGCGGGAGGCGAAATAATATGAATAGTCGCAAAATAAAAGATACAATAATTAAAGTATTTATATATATTTCAGTTATTATTGCCTGTAGCTCAATAATTGGAATAATTGGTTATTCATTATTCAAAGGGTTGCCGGCATTATCCATTGATTTTATTATTGGTGATGATGGGATCCTGCCAATGATTGTATCAACTCTGTATACTGTAGCTATATCACTAGCTGTATCAATTCCAATAGGGATTATGGCAGCGATATATTTGCAGGAATATGCGAAGCCAGGAAGATTTGTAAATATTATCCGCTTGGCAACACAATCTCTTTCGGGAGTACCATCAATTGTATTCGGGTTATTCGGTTTGGCATTCTTTGTTCGATTGCTTGGATTTCAAGTTTCGTTATTGTCAGCTGGTCTTACCTTGGCAGTAATGAATCTACCAGTTATTATTCGTTCAACAGAAGAGGCATTGAAATCTGTGCCAAACAGTTACAGAGAGGGTTCTTTAGGGCTAGGAGCTTCAAAGATTCGAACAATCTGGCGTGTTGTCTTACCAAGTGCATTGCCTGGAATACTGAGTGCAACAATCCTAGCAATTGGACGTATTGTTGGTGAATCAGCACCAGTGTTGATGACAGCTGGTTTGTTATCAGATATGCCATCAGGAATATTTGATGGCGGGCAAACGTTAACAGTACACCTCTACTTGTTAGCGCAAGAGGCATTTACTGCTGCAGATTTTGAAGCAGCATTTGCAACAGCAACAGTATTAATCATTATAGTGTTGATTGTTAATATAACAGCTAGATTGATCGTAAGAGCATTAAAACGTACATAGATAGCGGAAGGAGCTTATGTTATAATGGATAGTAATATTAAAATGAAAGTAAATAATCTGGATTTGTTTTATGGTGAATTTCAAGCACTTAAAATGATTAATATGGAGATTAAGGAAAAAGAGATTACAGCTCTTATAGGCCCATCGGGTTGTGGAAAGTCAACATTCTTAAGAACTCTGAATCGTATGAATGATCTTGTGGATGGTGTCAAAATACAAGGCGAGATACTACTTGATGATAGCGACATTTACGCAAAAAATTTGGATGTCACAGATTTACGTAAACGAGTAGGGATGGTTTTCCAAAAACCAAACCCATTTCCAATGAGCATTTATGAAAATATTGTTTATGGTCCAAAAGCGCAAGGAATTCGTAATAAAGATGAGCTGAATGCAATTGTTGAAAAGAGTTTAAAGCGAGCTGCTTTATGGGATGAAGTGAAAGATAAGTTGCATAAGTCTGCGTTAGCTTTATCTGGTGGACAGCAACAACGTTTATGTATCGCCCGAACTGTAGCAATGAATCCTGAAGTTATCTTAATGGATGAACCAACTAGTGCGTTGGATCCAATTGCGACTGCGAAGATTGAGCAACTAATGGTAGAACTAAAAGAACGCTATACTATAGTTATCGTAACCCATTCAATGCAACAAGCATCACGTATTTCTGATACAACAGCATTCTTTTTATTGGGCTCACTAATAGAAATGAATGACACACAGTCTATATTCTCGTTACCGAAAGATCAACGTACAGAAGATTATATTACAGGACGTTTTGGATAAAATAATAAAGGAGTGAAAGTTATGGCGCCAGTAAAAGGAACAAGAGTTCTAGATGAAGAACTTAAAGGAATTAATGAAAAAGTCCAGGAACTTGGGCAAGCAGTTCGCCAAACATATTTAGATATGAGAAATATCTTGGAGACTAATGATAAGGAAATGGCATTAGCTCTAGTACGAAATGATGAAACGATCAATGAAATGGAAGAAGAAATCAATGAAGAGACAATTAGAATTATTGCTCTTCAAGCTCCAGTTGCAACAGATTTGCGGGTGTTGATTTCAGCACTGAAAATAGCGGGACAGTTAGAACGTATTGCGGATTATGCAGTTAATGTTGCAGATTATGTTTTACTTGTTAGAGACACAACAAGCTTGCCAACAACGCCAGCAATAAATATCATGCTATCATTTATTGTAGAAATGCTTGAATTGGTTATGCAGGCTTATAGTGAACAAAACCTTAAGTTGGCAAAAGAAGTTGCAGCTATGGATAATAAGCTTGACGAAATGTATGGTGAGGCGCTTGAATTAATTTTAAAGAAAGCGAACACCGAAGAACTTACTGAATATGATTTGAAAACAACTTTAATTATCAAATACTTGGAAAGAGCCGGGGATCATATTACCAATGTGGCTGAATCTATTGCATATTTGGTAAAGGGAAGATCATATGATTTAAATAAAGGAATTGCAAAGAGAAAAACATATAAAATATAGAGTGTAAAATTAATTACACTCTTTTTTTTATTATCCTTTTAGGATGAGCAAAAATCTTGTATAATAGATAGGAATGGAGGTTGTGAAATGTATCAAGCATTATATCGCGCTTATAGACCTAAAAAGTTTTCTGACGTTGCGGGCCAAAGTCATGTGACGACTTCTTTACGTAATACAATAATCAACAATAAACTTAGTCACGCTTATTTATTTAATGGTCCCAGAGGTACCGGAAAAACTTCCATGGCTAAATTATTTGCTAAAGCATTAAGCTGTGAACATCCGATTAATGGGGAGCCATGTTGCGAATGTCCGGCTTGTTTGGCAATTGAACAAACACAAGTACAAGATATTATTGAAATTGATGCTGCAAGTAATAATGGTGTTGATGAAATTAGACAACTAAGAGATGCAGTAAAATACGCACCAACACAACTGAAATATAAAGTTTATATTATTGATGAGGTTCATATGCTCTCTATCGGAGCATTTAATGCGCTTTTAAAGACATTGGAAGAGCCACCAGCACATATCATATTTATTTTGGCAACAACTGAGGTTCATAAAATTCCGGCTACAGTCATATCAAGATGCCAACGATATGATTTTCATAGAATTTCAGAAAAAGATATAGCTAAAAGAATCAGCTATGTATCGGAACAGGAAGAAATAAATATTAGTGATGATGCCATTGGTTTGATTGCTAAATTGGCTGATGGAGCACTCAGAGATGCTTTGGGGTTATTGGATCAAGTCAATGCTTATACAACTGATAAGATTGATGTTGAAGATATATATCAAGTAGCGGGAATTGTTCCAAAAGAAATGATTGTTAATTGCTTAAAGTACTTAATGACCAATAATAAAGAGCTGCTAACTTATTTCGACTATGTATTTGATCATGGTAAAAATATTAATTTATTTCTTCAAGAAATCATAGAGTTCTTGCGGGATATATTAATAGCAAAAATTAATAATGAAGTTATTGAAGGGGCTGAAGAAATTATTCCATTGTTGAATAATGAAGTTATTTATCAGCTCATTCAGATACTGAATGATTGTTTGAATGATGTAAAGTATGCACGATTACCTAAAATAACAATCCAAGTTGCGTTGTTAAAATGTGCAAATTTGTTTATTAATACAAAATATGATATTGAGGTTAATGCAGCCCCAACGGCTCAAAATGAGTTAGAAGAACAATATACAATACCATATTTAAATGACGGAATTATTTCCCAGGAAATAATTGCAGAAGAAAATGAACCAATTATTCATGATTATAACGATAATAATAGTGTTGTGGAAATAGAACATTCTGAAGTTGATTTTCTAGTTGAAGATGACACTGATAACAATGTTCAAGGAATTTCGGATTTACAAGCGAGTGATTCGGATGAAGAAACCTTAAGTAATATTGTGAGTGATAAAAGTAACAAGAATGAGGTAAGTGTGGCATCTGATTGGGCTATTGATGATGAACAACAGGATGCTGATGAGTATACTGGTGGAAGTCAAGATGATCTGGTTGTAGTAGATGAAGAAGAAAATGAACCTCAGGAATTTTCGCAAACTCTATTTGCAACTAATTCAGAACCAGCAGTTAGCTCAGAAGAACAATTAGATGATTCGAAAGCTGAACCCGAAAATATACTAACAATGGAACCCATTACTGAGAATCAGGAATTTATTGTGGAAGTTAATGATGAAATGCCGACCGAATTAATTAATGATACTGCTGATTCGATGATGGTGGATAATGCTTCTCGTGATTACATAGAACAAGAGAACGATTCAGAAGTATTAGTTGCGGATGATGAGCAATTTGAAGTTGAAGATTTATCAATAAACACTTTGCCTACTGAAGAAATTAATGTTGAACTTGAAAATAAAGAAGCAGCCAATGAAGAACAATCTATTGAGTATTATAGAAGTGAAAATGATATCAAAGATGTTCTGGGTGCAGATACAACGATTGAAGAGGCAATGGAATATCAAGAGGTTATTGAATCAGTGGAACAAGAGCAAGTTGATATTGTCTTTGATTTTCAAGGAGCACAAGAGCAAAAAGAGACTCGTGGCATGATTCCAAAATATATGGAAATGATTTATAGCGGCAATGATGAGGATGAAGCTGAGTTCCAAAATTATATTGGTAAACATTTACAAAAGATTATGGCAGAAGTAGCTTTGCAACCTGAAGTTAGTAAATTGGAACTATTTAAGAGAAAATGGCAAGTGATTGAAAAGGATGCGCTTAATCCAATTAAAAGTATGCTTGCAGATACAGAACCAAAAATTGCAACAAATTCAGAAGTTGTAGTTTCATCATATAATAAGGCGTTGGTTGGTCAATTGAGATCACGTCCGAGTCAACAACGAGTTTTGGATTCAGTGAAAGATATTGTAGGAGAGAACTATAATGTTATTGTTATTGATGAAGCTACATGGATGAAGCAAAGAGAAGTCTTTGCTCAAAAGTGGAAACGTCAGGAAGTAAATCAAGAACAAGTTGATGTTTTATCAAAAGAAATTGAATATGTTGAAAATGACTATGATCCGGATTATGTTATTGAGGGGCAGATTTCATTACTAGATGAATCAGAAGATAGTATAGTAAGCGATGCTCGTGCACTTTTCGGTGATGATATTGTTGAAGTAAAATAGAAGGAGAATGATTTATGGCTGGATATGGCAAAATGATGCAACAAATGGCAAAAATGCAAAGAGATATGGAAAAGAAACAAGCAGAATTGGATGCAACTGAGTTTGTTGGAACTGCTGGCGGAAGTGCGGTAGAGATAACCGTGAATGGGAAAAGAGAAGTTCTTAATCTTAGTATTATGGATGAACTTGTTGATGTAGAAGAGAAAGAAGAGTTAATTGATATGCTTAAGATAGCAATTAATGACGCATTGAATAAAGTTGAAGTTGAGACTGATAAGGCAATGAGCAAGTTTTCAGGCGGAGCAAATATACCTGGATTATTCTAGGAGTTAGGTGAATATAAATGAACTATCCAATACAAATTACAAATCTTATTGAAAGTTTTCAAAAACTCCCTGGAGTTGGTCCGAAGACAGCAGAGCGTTTAGCGCTCTATGTCGTTACTAATATGCAAGAAGATGATGCATTACTTATGAGTAAAGCATTGATTGCTGCAAAACGTGAATTAATGTTCTGCGATGTTTGCGGTTATGTTACTGATGTTTCACCATGCTCAATTTGCACAGATACAAATAGAGATAGAACGATTTTGTGTGTGGTGGAAGAGTCGCGTGATGTTATGGCAATGGAACGTATGGGACAATATCATGGCTTGTACCATGTTTTAGGAGGGGCATTATCTCCAATTGATGGTATTGGTCCTGAAGATTTATTGTTAACTGAACTGATTCAGAGACTAAAAGATGAACCGGACATTTCAGAAATAATTATTGCTACAAACCCTAATATGGAAGGCGAGACTACGGCGCAATATATCAGACGTTTATTAGAGACAACCGATATTCGATTATCGAGAATTGCCCATGGATTGCCGGTTGGCGGTGACCTTGAGTATGTTGACGAAGCAACTTTGCTAAAGGCCATTGAAGGTCGACGTGAAATGAAATAATAAAAAACTGCTAAATTGAAGAATTTTTGCCAATAATTGTGCAATGGAAATTCATTAGTATTTATGAAACTTATTCAAACTGACTTATACATAGTCAGTTTTTGTTTCAAATTGTTCCAAGAAATATGTTATAATAACAAATATATATGAGTAATGGCGGTAGAGTAATGCAAGGATTATTTATTACATTTGAAGGTGGCGAAGGCAGCGGTAAAACGACAGTTTTACCGCTTGTAGCTGAGCACTTTATAAATCTTGGCTTTGATGTTCTAATAACTAGAGAACCAGGTGGCACACCAATCGCGGAGGAAATTCGCGAGATAATTTTAGACAGAAAAAATACTGCTATGGATCCACATACGGAAGCATTGTTGTATGCTGCGGCAAGAGCGCAGCATATACAAGAGAAGATTAAGCCAGCACTTGCTGCTGGAAAGCTTGTTTTGTGTGATCGTTTTGTAGATAGCTCAATTGTATATCAGGCGCAAGCGCGTAATCTCGATGTGGAGGCGGTTTGGCAATTTAATCAATTTGCTATTGATAATACAATGCCGGATATAACATTGTTTTTTGATATTGAGCCGGAGCTTGGCTTTGCCAGAATTAATAAGGATAATAGTCGCGAAGTAAATAGACTTGATCTTGAAACGTTAGAGTTTCATGAGCAAGTGTATAAAAATTATCTCAACCTTGCTGATAAAGACAGTGACCGGATACAAATAGTTGATGCTCGTCTAGATATTCAAAATGTTACGCAGCAGTGTATTGATTTTATTAATGAAAAAACAAAACTATTAGGAAAAGAGCGATAATTTATGGATATGTTCGATGAACTCTATAAATATCAGCCAATTGCCACAAAGATTGTGCAAAATGCATATCGTCAGAAGCGGGTTGCTCATGCATTTGCAATCAGTGGTGCTGAAGAAACGCAGCTTCATTTGTTTGCGAATTGGTTTATGGCGGTTTTTTCTTGTGAAAATAATGATGACGGATTTCCATGTGGGGAATGTGTTCATTGTAAGCAAATTTTAAAAGATGAGTATATTGGTACTTATATTATTGAACCGGATGGAGCTACTATAAAGAAAGAACAAATTGTTGATATGCAAAAGCAATTTACAACATACGGTTTGACACAGGGCGCAAGGTTTTATGTGATTAATCAGGCGCATACAATGACGATTTCAGCTGCAAATAGTTTGTTGAAGTTTTTGGAAGAGCCAACAAGTAATGTTTACGCACTTTTGGTTACTAAGAGTCCGGATATGATGCCAATTACAATTCAGTCACGAGTGCAGCAGTTGCAGCTTAATATCATGGGTCGAGAATTGATTATCAAAAAATTAGTTAATGATGGTCACAGCGAGAGATTAGCAACAATTGCGTATGAGCTTGGGTATGAAGAATTAAATGAAGAAGCTGCAGCGCAGCTTGCTTCATTGACGGAAGCTGCATTGATATACTTAGGAAATATTGATGTTGCCCAAATAAATCCGTTGGTGGCGCAGATGGATTTAGAAGCACAAGTGAAAAATAAAAGCCAGGCAGATAACTTTTTCACAATTTTACTTATTTTATTAAATGATATTTTAGATGTAAAAAGCGGTAAAAAGGAAACGACTTTATTCGGCATCGATGATATTGAGAAAAAAAACACAATAAAGACAATTGCTGAAAAAATGGATACAATAATAACAGCACAGAAATATCTGCATGCCAATGTAAGCAGTAATCTGGCACTAAGTTTAATTTCACTGCGTTGGAATGCGCAGAAGGAGGGCGAATAAAATGGTAGAGGTTGTCGGTATTCGATTTAAAACAACCGGAAAAGTATACTATTTTGACCCAAATAAATTGTCAATTGAACAAGAGATGCATGTTATTGCGGATACTTCGCGAGGATTAGAGTGTGGTCAAGTTGTTCAGTCAATAAAAAAGGTTAATAAGGATGAGGTTGTTTTACCACTGAAAAAAGTGGTAAGAATTGCAACCGAAAAGGATCATAAGAAAATTGTTGAAAATCAAAAGGCTGCTGATAAAGCAATCCCGAAATGTACTGAGCTGATTCGTAAGAATAAGCTGGATATGCAATTGCTTGATGCTGAGTATACGCATGATCGTGAGCGATTATTGTTTAGTTATACTGCCGGTGAGCGAGTTGATTTTCGTCAATTGCTTAAAGATTTGGCAGGAGAATTCAAGACACGGATTGAATTACGCCAAGTTGGGGTTCGTGACAAAGCTAGAATTGTTGGCGGATTAGGCCCATGTGGTTATGCATTATGTTGTTCTACATTTTCAGGTGATTTTGACGGGATAAGCATTAAGATGGCTAAAAATCAAAATCTATCGCTAAATCCAATTAAAATTTCTGGATTGTGTGGTCGTTTATTATGTTGTTTGCAATACGAAAATGAAGTGTATGTTGAGTTAAATAAAATGCTTCCTGATGTTGGTTCTTTTGTTAAGACTGATGAGGGTGAAGGCAGAATTCAATATATTAATGTATTGAAGCAACTGTTAACAGTTGTTATAAAAAATGATGATACAACGATTATTCGTGAATATCATTTGGATGATGTTGAAGTATTGAAACATCGTAAAAAGAAATAATAAGGAGTTTTTTCATGTTAAAGCAGAATGAAGTGTTAAATGATCTGCTCGGCTTTGAAGGAATGAAGATAATTCAGCGTAAGGATATGCTGAATTTTTCTTTAGACAGCGTTTTATTAGCAAACTTTGTGACACTGAATACCGGTATTAAAACTATTTTTGATATTGGAACCGGCAATGCGCCGGTTCCGCTCTTTCTCTCCCAAAAAACGAAAGCAAAGATTTATGGGATTGAAATTCAGGAGGAGTCTGTTGATCTTGCCCGGCGCTCAGTAGCCATTAATCATCTTGAGGAACAAATTGAGATATGTCACTTTGATGTGAATGAGGTGGGTAATTTTTTTCCTCATAGTATTGCTGATGTTGTTGTGAGTAATCCGCCCTTTTTTAAGTTTTCGGAATCGGCGATTATTAACCAGAATGATGCATTAACAGTTGCTCGCCATGAGGTACGATTGAATTTAGAACAACTTGTTAAGCAGGCAGCTTTTTTGCTAAAGAATAATGGCTATTTTGCAATGGTTCATAGGCCAGATCGGCTTATTGAAATTATTGAAGTGTTACAGAAATATCGCTTAGAACCTAAACGGATTCAGTTTATTTATCCAAAAGTTGGTCGCGATGCCCACATGTTGTTAATTGAGGCAAGGTTTAATGGAAATGTCGGGGTAAAAGTGTTGCCGCCGATTTATGCTCATAATGAAGATGGCAGCTATTCGGATTATGTTGTGAAGTGTTTTGGAAAAGAGATGCAGGAATAGCCTGAATTTTGTATAATGGGATTAGGTATAACAGGAGGTAATGATTATGGGACTGTTTGATTCATATAAAGTAAAAAATATGGAATTGAAGAATCGTTTTGTGATGGCGCCGATGTGTATTGATGCAGCTATTGATGGGTTTGCTAATGCAACTCATTTTGTTCATTATGGTGCGCGGGCGCAAGGCGGTGTTGGCTTGATTATCTTGGAAGCTACGGCGGTTGCGCAAAATAGTCGGATTACCGAGTATGATTTGGGTATTTGGGATGATAAATTTATTGATGGGTTGAAGCAGATTGTTGATTATGTGCATTCTTTAGGGGCGAAAATTGGTATTCAATTAGCCCATGCAGGTCGCAAGGCCGAATTGCCAGGTGAGACAATTGTTTCTGCCGGAAGCGTTGCTTTCAGTGAGCGATACCAAGCACCACATGAGTTGACGATTGAAGAAATTCATCAGATTACTGAACAGTTTGCTCAGGCAGCGTTGCGGGCGAAGAAAGCTGGTTTTGATGTGATTGAGATTCATGCTGCGCATGGATATTTGATTAATCAATTTTTATCACCATTGACGAATGAGCGGGAAGATGTTTATGGCAGTACTTTGGAGAATCGTGGTCGGTTTTTAGCTGAGATTGTCCAGGCAGTTCGCCGGGTGTGGACTTATGAGTATCCGCTTTTTGTAAGATTTTCTGCTAAAGAATTTGATATCCAGGGGAATACTGCTAAGGAAATTGCCCATTATACCAATATGATTATTGAGCATATTGATATGACTCATATTTCAAGTGGCGGTGTTATTAATCGTAAGCCGGATAAGGTATTTCCCGGTTATCAATTGAATGATGCGGTGACGGTTCAGCATTTAACCGGTAAGCCGGCAATTGCTGTAGGCATGTTAGACTCAGCAGATTTGGCGCTCTATGCTCATGAAGAGTTGGAGATTGAGTTGATTGCCCTTGGCCGCGGTTTATTGTTGAATCCGAATCTGGTTTTTGAACTGGCTGGCGAAATGGATGCTGATATTGAATATCCTTACCCGTATGGTCGGGCTCGCAAATAAAGGAGTTATTTATGCAACGACAAAAGAGTTTTGCTACTGAAAGTGCTACGTTGTACTTGGTAGGTACCCCAATTGGAAATTTAGAAGATATAACGATGCGCGCAGTTCGAACTTTAAAAGAAGTTGATTGGATTGCAGCTGAGGATACGCGTGTGAGCCGTCATTTATGTAATCATTATGATATTGAGACGCCAATTTTTAGTATGCATGAGCATAATGAATTTGACCGTATTGATTATGTTATTGAGTTGTTAAGTGCAGGCAACTCAGTTGCAGTTATTAGTGATGCCGGATTGCCATGTATTTCTGATCCGGGGGCGCGATTGGTTCATCATGTTACTGAAGCGGGATTTGCGGTGGTGCCGATTCCTGGTGCTAATGCCGGGTTGTCGGCATTGATGGCGAGTGGACTCGAGGCATTAATGCCCTTTGTGTTTTACGGATTTTTAGAACATAAGAAGCCAGCTAAGTTAAAGCAGTTACAAGGATTACAACAAGTATCCGAGACGTTGATTTTTTATGAGTCACCGCACCGGATCAAGGCTAGTCTTGAGTTGATGCTTGAAATTTTTGGTGATCGCCAGATTGTGCTTGCGCGGGAATTGACGAAGAAGTTTGAGGAGTTTATACGAGGAACCCTCAGCGAAGTAATCAAAGTTGCTGATGATTTAAAGGGTGAGATGGTTATTATTGTCTCTGGGTACGTGGCGGAAACGGTTGATTATTCGATGATTTCTGCTGTTGATCATGTTCAGCAATTGGTTGATAGCGGAATGAAGGAGAAAGATGCAATTAAGGCAGCTGCAAAGGAACGCGGTGTTGCTAAAGATGTTGTTTATAAGGAATGGCATAATATTTGAAAAGGATTCCCCGCCGCGGGAGTCCTTTTCTTAGCTTCTCAAAAAAGAAAAGCATTTGGGTTACCGTTTTCAATTTTCAGCAGTATAATGAAAGTATAAAGAAGGAAGGTGATTCCAATGGGCTACGAAGACAGGCGACGCAACCTTTCAAAAATGGCTTACAAAGTGACCCAAGAGAACGCCACTGAACCACCTTTTGATAATGAGTATTGGAATTCATTTGACGAAGGAATTTATGTAGACGTTGTGTCCGGAAAACCTTTATTTAGTTCGCTAGATAAGTTTGACTCTGGTTGTGGATGGCCGGCATTCAGTCATCCTATCAAGGAATCAGAAGTTGAAGAAAAAATGGACTTGAGCCACAATATGGTAAGAGTAGAGGTGCGTAGTACTGATGCTGACTCACATTTAGGGCACGTGTTTGAGGACGGTCCCGAAGAGTTAGGAGGGTTGAGATATTGTATAAACTCAGCAGCCCTTCGTTTTATCCCAAAGGATAAATTAGTCGAAGAGGGATATGGCGACTGGCTAAAATTATTTGAAAATAAAACTGAATAAGATACAGTTAAACCTTAAAAGACAGTATTTGTGAATGCTACAAATATTGTCTTTTTCCTTTTCAATGAAAACATTTTTTTGTTAAAGCAGAGTATTTGAAAATGCTTGAAATCAAAGGAAGTTTAGTAAAAATTGGGAGGGAGCGTATCTAAACATACGTGAGTGAGCAATTTTTGCTGATTTTCAAAGATTGCGGGCGTTTATCAATGCTCTGATATTGTCTTTTTCCTTTGGCTGAACTATACTTATTACAAAGGAGTGGTGTAAATGCCAATTGCAACTATTAAGATTTTAGAAGGACGGACTGAAGAACAGAAGCGAGCATTGGTGGCTGAGGTTACTGGTGCGATACATCGTACTATCGGTGCACCAGTTGAAAATATTACCGTTATTATTGAAGATATGCCAAAGACAAACTATGCAGTAGCAGGAATTTTGGCGAGTGATAAGAAACCTTTGTAGGAAAGTAAAAAAAGTCGAAGCAACATACCTTGCTTCGGCTTTTAAATTTTATCTGAATTATTTTACGATTTGAAAATCATCAAGTTTCCATGAATTATCAAATGCTGGTTTGGTTGGTCCATAAATGCGGAAATAAACAAACCAATCTTTGCCCGGTACGGTTTGTATCCACGGTGCATTATCTACTGTCGGTTTGTCTGGTCCGAAGTAAAGCGTAATATTACCGTCTTTATCCGGAGTAAATGTTTGGCGAAGTGTACCCAGAACTGGTATTTGTTCACCGTTTACTAGCTCAGAACGAGTATCAATATCATAGGCGGTTATTGACCAGAATAGTTGAGCGGGAACTGGTGTGGGAACACTTAATGTGTAGTTTTTACCACCGTCGAGGAAATTGTTATCGGCATCATTGATTCCCAGCCAGTATAATGATCCGCTGCCTTCTTTGCGGACAAACATTTTTGGTGTTTCAAGTGTTGCTTGATAGAACCACCGTTCGCGAACACTTAGATTTAAGTATTGATCCATGTAATAACCATTATCGCCGCCAAATGATACCCATTCCCATTTTCGGTCATTCCATACAATCCGGTCAGCATCGTCAATCGCAAAGGCGTTAATTGCCATTTGTTCATTGGCTTCAACAGCTGCTTCGGATAAAATTGCTTTCATTTCATCACTTGGATTGAACGGGATATCTTTTTGGATACCAATATCTGCAAGTAATCCATACATTTGATAATAATCTTTGTCCAGTACATCAGTATCGAGCGCGCGTTTTAACTCCAGCCAGTATTGGAATTGGCCATCAACCAGTGAAGGTGATGCCTCAGCGGTTTTGTGTGAGTAATCTTGGAAAGTATTTGCTTTAGGTTGAGCAGCATCGCTTAATGGATAAAGTTTTGTAGTTTCCATAAGTTTAAATGCTGAGGCAAGATCATTGGTACTCATGACTGCCCGCAAACAGATGAGAAATCGATATGTTTGTAGTTGCCGAACAATATATCCATCAGGAATGTCACCTGTGTATTCTGGTGGTAAGAATAGATACTTAGCACCTTTACCTTGTTCTTCACCGACTAATCCAAGGTCAGTAACATATTTAAAGTTAGCGTCATCAATAACGCCCATAAGTGGACCTTTGGGGACTTCAATAACAACTGGTCCATTTGAAGTATCACCAACCCCCAAACCATATGGGGTATCAGAATTTTGGGTTAATGCATTAATTTTTGGTGTGGTGAGTTGAACTAGGAAGCCTGAGTTTGCATGAGCACCATATTGTTCTAAGGCATCAAAGTTAGTTAGCATCGACACAGTCGGATAAAAGAATTTATATGCTTCAACTGCTCGATTTTTTAACGCAGCTCGGCGAATACGAATAATTTCTTGTTTACTAGGTAATGTTTTCATATTTATTACACCTTCCTTTCTTTAAGTTTAACACGAATTATTATTTCACGATGTTGCTATGCTTAGTTTTTAACTGGGTGAAAACTTGATGATTTAAGTGGTTTATTCGTGGGATAAACCACTTAAATTAAAGGGAAATTATTAAAACAAAGAAGAACGGGAATTGAACTATTGAATTTTAATTCCTCTTTCATTTTAAAAATAAATGTGATACAGTAAAAGGGAAATTGATTTGGGGGCAGTGATAAGTAGTGCAAAAGATACTTTTTTTAGACGATGATGAAAAGTTCCAAAATGTAGTCGCCGAGGTATTAAGGCTGGAGCATTATGAGGTTGATTTAGCTTCGAATGCTGCAGATGGCTTGGATTTGTTTAAGAAAAATACGTATGATTTGATTATTAGTGACATTAAGATGGATGAAATTGATGGCTTGCAATTTTTACAGATTATTCGCAAGTTGGATGAGCAGGCTAAAGTAATCTTATTAACAGGCTCGCAGGCAGAAGAGGACGAGCTGCGGGGATTGGAATTACATGTTAATGATTTTATCAAGAAGCCGGTGACAATAAGAATTTTGCTTACGCGGATTGATCGAGTGCTGAATAAGAATAAATTTGCTAGGCAGATACATGTTTTGGAGAGTGCTAGTCAGTCCATTAAAGTGGATACAAAAGCAAAAAAGGTTTATAAAAATGGTGAATTAGCTGAGCTAACAATGTTGGAGTATGATTTGTTAGTGTATTTTTTGCGTAATAAAAATATAGCATTGTCACGACAGCAAATGATTAAGGATGTTTGGCGAATTGCTGATTTTACAATGGAGCCTCGCAGTGTGGATACCCATATTAAGAACTTGCGTGCTAAGTTGTCCATTTCCTGTATTTATTCGATTAGGGGTGTAGGCTATGAGTGGTCAGAATAACACGGGAACTTTTTTACAACGCCATTGGCGTAAACTTTTTTATACCGGTGGCGGAATTTATTTGCTTCTGGTAATTGCCATGGGGACTTTAGTTTTAAATGTTCCAGCAATCTATAATCAAGCAGAAAAAGAACATGTAACCGGAATTCAAACAGAAGTTCAGTCAATTCTTAATCAGACTACTGGTGAGGAAATGGTTAATCAACTTACAGTAGCAACTAGTAGTGATGAATTTGACCTAGTGATAAAGCAAGACGGGAAAATTGTATTTAATTCAGTTAATGAAACCAATTTTTCGGAACTGCGTGATAGTGTTAAAGAAGGCTATACAAGTTATCATAGTGCTTTTGAATATACAGCAAACAATAATCAGCATTATCAAATATGGATTGCAATTTACCGTTTACCGGCACAAGATTTCTTTGAACTCTTGATGGCGGTGCTTCTTGCCGGGGTTGCAACTCTTACAGTAATAATGACTTTCTTGGTATTTATGTTGTATCGCCGACTTATTTTACCGATTCGCCAGTTGCAACAAAATATTTTAAATTTAAGAGAGTACCGGTTTTCAGAATTAGAAGCCAGCAGAAACAGTAGCTATAACGAGTTATCAACTGAACTTACTGAGTTTAGTGAAGACTTACAAGATAAGATGCATACTTTTGACTCAAATTATACACGCCTTGAGCGTGAGTTGCAGGTTGAACAAGAAAAAACCGTGTATCAACAGCAACTAGCTACAGCGATTGTGCATGATTTAAAAACACCGATAAATGTTGCTATTATTCAAACTGAACAGTTGCAGCAAAAGTTGCCGCCAGAAGTAAGTGAAGATACATTATTTGCAGAACTTTTGGATACGGAACATAAACTTATTGGTGCGGTGAATGAAGTGCTTCAGGTTATGAACAAACCGGGAGATAACAAAGATGAACTACAACTGATTGATGCAGTTGCCATGAGTAAAACAGTGATGAAACTTTTCAATAAGTTATTTGAGAAGCAACAAATTTTGGCAAGTTTAGATGTTCCGAGTAAGTTGATGGTTACTTTCAGGCCAATTGAATTGAAGCAAATACTCCATAATATTATTTCTAACGCTTGTCACTATACTGATATGGGCGGAGAGTTTGAGTTATCACTTGATCAAGAGAATGAACTATTTGTTATTCGAGCATATAATGATAAGGCAGATGTTTCAAATATTGATTTTGCTCATGTATTTGATTTATTCTACCAAGTCGGTGAAGATGATGATGGTCATGGCAGCGGCGTTGGGATGTATACAATCCGGAGTATGGTTGAAGCTTATCATGGAACTTGTTCGTTTGAACCATTTGAAAATGGTGTGTTGCTTACGATAAAATTACCGACAAGCGGAGGTAATGGCGATGCGTAAGTTGAGAAGAAGTGTTGCGGCCGTATTAATGTTGCTCTTTTTAGCGGGAGCAACATCAATACCAGCTTTTGCTATAGAACCGAATGTTTATGACTCCAAGGATGAAGCAGCTGCTGCTGAGACTAAGGTCTTGGAGGAGAGCGGCAGTCGTCCGGGAACATATCCAGTTACAGTTTCTTATCATGAGGATGGGAAAACGATTAGTGCGGTAGCATATGTTACGGTTGAAGGTAAGTATACGGTTATTGTTGAACCAATTGCAATTGATGCTCAGGCAATTCATTTGCGCGTTGACGAAGTCAGTGTGATGACTAATGAGGCGTGGATTGAACGGGCTGATGCGCATGCATGGAATATGCAGACGCTGGCGGAGCTACCGATTGTATCGGTGGATGCAAGTTTGGTTAAGGCTGTTCCCGGACACTATAGTGTTACATTTGCTACAGTTGAGGGAGTTAGTACAACGGTGCCAGTGCTTGTTAGTCAAGTTGGTGCCAGTGGTGAAAATACGTTGTATGGTGCAAACAATGAAGCGCTGGGGAGTGGTTTCGGTTGGTTTGAAAGTTTTGGTTTTACAGTACTGAAAGTTTTTATTCTGACCATGTTGTTGTTGCCATTAGTTTTATTATTTTTCCAATTTTTCCTTTCTTCAAAACTGATGAAGGAATTAGAAGGAATTACTGATCGGGGGGGGAAATAAAAGATAAAATAATTGAGCCGCAATGCTCAATTATTTTCAATATTCTTGAAAATACAGGTTTTTGATGAATACAGGGGTTTTTCAACTACACAAATGTACACAATCTGACGAGAATTATCGTTGAGTGGTTTTGGGTGAATTCCTATAATGGAGTTGAGAGAGTAAACAAAAATTTTGAAAAAGGGGGAGTTTTATTATGAAAACGAATAAAACTTTTAAGCAATTATTAGCGCTTTTAGGAGCGTTTATACTTGTTTTCAGCGCTATTGATTTGCCGGTTTGGGCAATGAGTGATGAAAACATTTCTTCTGAAAATAGTTCAAAGGAGAATGTAACAGAAGATGTTGCAACTTCGGAAAATGTTGAAGCAACAGAATCTGAGATTCTAAATAATACTACTGCACAGAAATCATTATTGCGTGCCGGGGAAACTATTGCGTCTTTGGATGGAGTAAGTATGGGTGGCGATAGTGATAGTATTTCGGTAGAAACTTGGACCTCAGGTTTATATTCAAAAACATTAGATATCAATGCTACTTTTGATGGTAGTGTATCAACAACTAATCGTCAGATTTCAATTAGTCTGGTGAACGGATTAGCGTTTGATACTATTCCCGGAATGGTTGCCGTTGATACTAATAAGAATAACTGGAAATTCGATGCCAGTACCTTACCAAAGAATCTTCAGGGAATTATTGTTGGTGCAACTTATACGCCAAGTCCGCAACTCTACTGGTGGTCGCCGCGAAGTGGGACATTAGTTTATGAGATTGCTGCCGGAACAACTTCAGTAAATATGTCAGCAGCCATTATCAGTGATATGGTATTCAATATGACTGATGTTAGCAGAACGTTGACGGATGCGATAAAAGTTCAAACCTTGGAAAACGGTGTACAAACTGCAGAGAATGTTTTGGAAAGCTATATCTTAAATGGGACCGCCAATCCTTCATTATATATAAATAGTGGTGGTAATGTTATTCGCTATTTAAAACCTGGGGAAAGCAGCACAATTGATAATAGTTTGACAGTTCAATTACCAGGATTACCATTACAGAATAATGCGATGTTAACTGAAGAAATTACGTATGTCTTTAGAATGAATAAGAATGCCGGTTTCCAAACCTTTACTTTTGCCGGAATTGATGGTGCTGATTGTACGACTACTGTTGATCGTACCAGTGATCCGGTTTATGACATTATCACTTTGACAATGTTACGTCCAAAGAATTTTGCCGGAAATAAAATCATATCTAATTATACGGTCCCAGCTGGTGCAGTGAATGGTTCATACAGATTGGAATTCGTCAGTTCAAAAACTAAATTAATTGGTGCAAGTGATTATGTTAAAACAACTAATTTTGCAAAGGTTTTTGCTGATGCTACAATGCCTTTAGTAGTTGTGGATGATACGGTAGGTCACTTAACGGTTGATACCGTAAGAGAACCATATTATGCATATAATCCGGTTTTAGATAGTGCAACACTAACGCCGTTAGGGGCATTTGATGTATTTAACCCAACAGCAGATGTTGCGGCTGATCAAAAAATGCAGTTAACTTTTGATGATACCAATATTGGTGTCAAAATGGTGCAATTAGTAACTGGTCGTGGCGATGCTGCTACAAATATTGTTATTACAACTAATAAAGGGAATACAATTAATATTCCTTCGGTTGCAACAACAGCTAATAATGAAAAAGTGGTTGGTTTTGTAAGAATTAATCTTGCTGACTATGGTGTTACTGACGCAACTGAATATATATCATCACTTACTTATGATATGGGTGATATTGGCAAAGGTGGCGGTCGTAATAACTCTGGTCATGCATCGTTTGTTGGTAGCAGCGACACTTTGAGCGGAAGCTATATTCCACCAGTAGTTTATTACGGAGAAGTTTTGACTATTCCAGCATCAAAGCAGTATAGTGCTAAAATTGCGGTTACTACAACAGATAAAGAATTCAGTGATGCAGACACAGCTAAAGCAACCAATACAATGACAATTATTGATGCAAAAGCAATGACCTTTATTACTAAGAGCTCAATTACGAATGATAACCCGGCATTAAGTGGCGGAGATACTCGCAGAGTAACATTTTCTTTCTTGCAATCAGCATACAAATATCTGAATACTGTATCTTCCGCTAACAAAGGGTTTGAAGTATATATCCGTGAGGATCAATATTTTAGTATCAATAAAGATACGATTAGTGCAAATTGGGAAGGGAATACTTACAGTGTCGCTGCCGGAACATTAGTAGCTACGCAGACAGTTGATAATACCGGCGCAAAAGTTTACAAACTTTCATTTCCAGATGTAATTCTCGGTGCCTATAAATTATCTGGTTCAACATATGACCAATTAAATATTTCATATGATTTAAAAGTGAAGCCTAATGCACCAACAACTAGTTTTGCTACTAAAGATTTGATTCAGATTTTACCAACGAACGGTATTGGTGTATCAACTAGTAATGGTGGTAATGCACCTTATAATAATCCTAATATTTTTAATGTTGACAGCAGTGGCAGTGTTACAAAATATGTAGGAACTCCTGACAATCGCATTGCGCTGCGTTTGCAAGCACAAAAAGATTTTGTAGTGACTACTGCAGCTAATCTAAATGGCGGGCCATGGGTGAGTTATGATTTTGAAACTGATTCAGAAGTTATTAACTTAAATCCAAGTGGCGAAGCCCGTTATAAGTTGAATGTAGTGAATAATTCCGGAGAGGCAATTGAAGGCTATACGGCTTTAGTGCCAATTCCTAAATACGGGGAATCGACGGGCTTGCAGCCGACGAATCCCGCGGACTTTAAAAATGATGAGCATTTGCAGAAAGAAAACTTTGGCTGGACGGCATCGTTATTAGAGCAGATTGATACTTCGGGAAGTAAGTTGAGCTATCAAGTGTTGTATGCAACGACTTATGAGACTGAAAAAGATTCGCCAAACTTTGTGGCATGGGATGCAATTACTGATAAGAATGAGATTCGGATGGTAAAAATCGTGACTACGGATTCAATTGCTGATGGTGTTGATGATGAGATTAGTTTTCCATTGGCGTTGACTGACCCGTTAGCTGATGCACATGCAGGGAATATCAATATTTATTCAGCGCGTATCCACCGTGTTGTTGGTGGAACATCGGGTTATAAACCAAGTGAACCAGTAGCATTGCGTTTAAAAACCGGTGCGGTAAAAGGGATTGTGTTTGATGATACCAACCGTAATGGACTTCAAGATGGCAGCGAAACCGGACGTAATGGTATTGCTGTACGTGTTTATGAAAAAGGAACAACGACGCTTATTGATAGTACAACAACAAAAACAATTAATGGTGTTGATGGTTCATATGAGTTCTTGGGACTGGATAAGGATCAAGAAGTAGATATTATCTTTATTAATCCAAATACAAATGACTCAACGCGATTTTCGGCGGTAACTAGTGGTGGTTCTACACCAACTGAAGCGGCTGATCATTTACAGGCAACTACTGCCGGAGTAAAAGCAAGTGCAACAGGTTATGATACCATTCATGCCGGAATTATTACCCCAGTGGCTGTTAATTTCAATGCTCAAGGCGGCAGCACTGCGGCAACAACAGTCAATAGATATCCAGGTGAAACAATTGTCAGTGAGCCAGATGCAGTAAAAACCGGACATACATTTACTGGTTGGTTTACCGCAGCGACAGGTGGTTCAAAAGTAACGTTCCCATATATATCAGGAACAACTGATGTAACTTTACATGCGCAATATACCGCGAATAAATACCTGATTAATTATGATATCGCAACGAATGGTGGCGAAGGAACAGCACCAGCCAGCGAGAATGTTACGTATGATACAACTGCGACGCAACCAGCTAATCCGGTAAAAACCGGCTATACTTTCAGCGGTTGGTATGATGCCGCAAGTGGTGGAAGCTTATGGAATTTTGCAACTAATAAAATGCCAGCAAATGATGTCCAACTCTATGCACAATTTACGATTAATAATTATACGTTAACATTGGATAATGAAGGTGTAACAACGAATCAAACTGTAGAATATAATGCATTAGCAACTGAGCCAACTGAACCAACAAAAACCGGATTTACTTTTGATGGTTGGTTTGATGCCGTGACTGGTGGTACTGAATGGAACTTTGCGACCGACACAATGCCAGCCGCAAACAAAACATTATATGCTCAATACACACGTAACAACTACACAGTTACCTTCAATGATCAAGGGACAACCACAACAGACAGCGTTGCTTATGAAGCTTTGATTACAGAACCAACAAGTGTACCAACAAAACCTGGTTATACATTCAGTGGTTGGTATGATGCGGCAACTGGCGGAACTAAGTGGGACTTTGCCGCTGACACAATGCCAGCTGCAAACAAAACACTTTATGCTCAGTTCACAGCAGATGATCAAACAATTACCTTTGATGTAAACACTGGTGATGCTAAGACGAGACCAGCTGATGTTGTACAACCGACAGATTCAACATTTGACTTGGATGCAGTAACTGCGCCAAGCAAACCAGGTTATAGTTTTGTTGGCTGGTTTGATGCTTCTGACACCCAACATAGTGGTACCATTACGATGCCGGTTGGCGGTTTGGACTTAATTGCTAAGTGGAGTGCTGATGACCAAGTAATCAGCTTTAATAGTAAAGGCGGAAGCGGTATTGCTTCAATTACAGCTAAAACCGATAGCGATGTTGATTTAGATACACAAGTCACAACTAGACCTGGATATCAATTTGATGGTTGGTTTGATGCAAGTGACAACCAATACAGCGGAATGGTAACAATGCCAGCAGGTGGGTTAGCGTTAGAAGCACATTGGACAGCTTTGGATCAAACAATTACCTTTGATGTCAATGGTGGCGATGTAGCGACACAACCAGCAGATTTAGTACAACCAACAGATTCTACCGTACATCTTGACGCTGTAAATGAGCCAACTTGGTTTGGCCATAAGTTCCTTGGCTGGCAGACCGCAGATGGCACTGCTTACAGTGGTGATATCACGATGCCGGTTGATGGCTTGACACTATACGCTCAATGGCAAGATTTGATTGTTGATGGTGTATGGAAAATTCAAGCTGATGATGTTCGGATTACCGTTGATCAACTCAAAGAATTTATCAAAAACGGAACGTTAGAAGCAGAGATTTTGAGTCGTTCAAATGCTAAAGCTTGGGATGAAAGCGATGGTCGTGACTTAAACCCACTTTATGCTAATATCAATGTGTTAGTCGAAAAATCGGCAGCAGGAACATATCTAGTGACTATTGTTTACTTAGATCCTTCTGGCAACGAACTTTCATCAGTACTGGCAACAGATATTACAGTATATGTTGATGAAGTACCTGTTCCTGAGTTAGCACTTCCGGTTACCGGCGGCAATGAGTTACCAATGACAATTGGTGGTGCGGGATTGATCTTGCTTGCAGGAATAGTTCTTATCAGCAGAAAGAAATCAAGAAAGTAATAAGATAGTGAGAGCATGATTTGCTCTCCTTCTTAAATAGAGTATACTAGGTCATCCCCCCTGCACTTAGTTACTCTATTTAAGACGCTTTTGGGATAAAGTTTAGACCCGGGTCCGCTTATGGCGGCACCCGGGTCTTATTTTCTTATAAAAAATATTGGCACTATTTATTTGAGTAAACTTCAAAAAAAGTTTCAATATGTTTATTTATTTTTTCCTCTATAAATTTGCTCTGAACATTCACTGAGTCAGTTTTAAAAAAGTTTAGGAAGAGTGGTGAATAAAAGTTTGCTGCCATAATATCGGCATCTATTTTAATTAGCTTTCCGTTTTGTATTAATGAGGTAAATAGAATGGTTAGATATTTTAGTGGCATATCAATAAATATCTCATTGAAGAGTTCAGCAGCGCTAAACTGAGCGTATTGTTCTATGAGCAACATTTTTCTAAACTGTACTGCGAGTTCATCATTCAAATAGAAATCGAATAGAGTAATATATTTTTTGGCTAAATTCTGAATATTAATACTGTGCTCGATTTTATTATTAGTTGCTTTTATTGGAAATACATACTCGTTATTTGCTTCTTTCAGTCGTTTAGAAACTTGACTTAGAATTGTATCAAAGATTTCTTGTTTGCCCTTGTAATGGTTGTAAATTGAGCTATCCTTTATACCAACAGCGTTGGCAATATCTTTTACCGAAACGCCATTATAGCCATATTCTGAAAACAGAGCAAGTGATTCTTTCCATATGAGTTCTTTTGTATTTTTGATAATAACCCTCCTTAATTTTTAAAAAAATAAAGATGTAAATTTTAAGTGTTTAGTCGTTTTCTAACTTCTTTTAATAGTCTTTTTGTTTCTGCTTCAGGCAGCCATTTTTGCAGTCTGGAAGCCATAATAATAGGATACCACACTTTAATCTCGTCTATTGTTCGTCCTGAAAGTAAACAATATTCATTTAAATAAGCACGATTCATTATTCTTTGAGGGATAGAGCTTAAATAGCTAATAAATATAGGTACTCTTGGTATAACGGCAAATTCTAGCATAACTGCTGTTCTCGCTACATCAGCTAGAGGATTACCTATACAACAAGTCATCCAATCGATAACTTTCTCGTCATCTCGCTTATACATAATGTTGCCTGGATGAAAATCAAAATGGCAAATCTTATACTCGATAGATTGCTGAGTGATTTTTTGGAGAAGTATCTCTTTTTCGGTTTCATTCAAATATATAGCTTGAGAAATACTAGCAGGCAGAATTGTAGTCATCGCAGGAATTACCTCACCATAATAATCTTTCTGATGGATATTGAAATGTAATCTTGCCATTTTTCTGCCATATTCTTTAATAAGCCATGGCTTTCTTAATGACAATGTAAGTAACGCTGGGGAGGAGACTCTTTCATATATGATTCCCGGTCGATTATCTTCTACAATCATCTCAAATGCTTTAGGTAAGTTTGATATTAATTTAGATAATTCTTGATTGATGGCAAACTCTTTTTCACATGCTTTTGAGTTAAAAGAAGGCCGAAATAGTTTTAAAACTTGGTTATCTGACCATTCAAAAACTTCTGCGGTATTACCTTCTGCGATCATTTTCTTTTTCATAATCCATGAACACCTCCATTGAAATAAGCTTAAACTAGTGTTTACTAGTTTAAGCTTATTTTACTAGTAAACACTAGTTTTGTCAACTTAACTCGATGATAGGTAGTGATTAATTTTAGACCCGGGTCCGCTTATGGCGGCACCAGGGTCTTCATTTTTTGTAAAAGATGATATACTATAGCTATAATAATGGAGGCGGATAAATATGGCGTTACTAGTTGTAGATATTGGTGGTTCGGCAGTGAAGTATGGTGTGTGGGATAAGGAATCATTACATGCTAAGGATGAGTTTCCGACGCCGCCGTTAAGAGCAGATTTTTTTACTAAGATGAAGCAAATATTGGATGAGCTGGGAGAAAAGTATGAAATTGAAGGTTTGGGACTTAGTTGCCCGGGTGAAACCGATGAAAAGACCGGGAAGGTGGCTGGTTGGAGTTTTGTGCCGTTTTTGGCTTTTGGTGAGTTTCAGCAGACTTTTTCTGATGCATTAGACGGGTTGCCGGTTACGATGATGAATGATGCGAATTGTGCCGGGTTAGCCGAAATGCGGTATGGTGTTGGGAGAGGACACGAAAATCCGTTATTCTTGATTATTGGATCGGGAATTGGCTTGGCATTTGTTCGTGATGGTGAGATTGTCGTTGATACTCAGTCGGAAATTTCGTTGCTGGATAAATTGGTTACTACAGCCTTGCAGTTGTTGCATGGAATTAATGTGTCGCCGGTGCAGATGGGAAAAGTTGTTTCAGTGAAAAAATTTCAGCTTCCGGATAGTATTGAAGGTAAGGATGTTTTTGAGTTGGCGAAGCAAGGGGATAAGGTGGCAAAAGAGCAAGTTGATAAAATGTATCAGTCACTGGCAGAAATTATTATTTACCTGCAGACTATTTTTAAACCGGAGTTTTTTGCAATTGGCGGTGGATTGAGCAAGAATAAAGATTTGCTGGAAAATTTGCAGCAGGCAATTACTGATTATTTGGCAGATGAGAATCCATTGTTTCTGATGTTTAGAAAGCAGGTTTTGCAAGAAGATGAAACAATGGCAGCGCCGGAAGTGAAAATTTGTGAGTATAGTAATGATGCTAACTTAATTGGCGCGGCATTGCATTTTTATGATGTGCAGCAGTAAAGTTTTTTGTGGAAAATTTTAAAACCGGGGCGAGGGACAAGTATCGCCCCGGTTTTTCTATACAATAGTGCAAGTTATTGATAGAATTTGGCAACTTAATTGATTTTGCAACATCAGCATTTTGGTTTTTGCTATGCTATTCCTAGACTTAGGAGGGAAAGTTATGCAAAATTATGAATCAATTAAAGGGTATCGCAGCCTGGTTTTGACGAATGCGATTTTTTGTTTAGTGAATGCTATTCCAGGATTAGGCATGGTGCTTAATTTCTTGATTGGTATTCCATCATTAGTGGTGTTGATTATGTCGGTTATTGAGATGTTTAAGGCACCAAAAGCTAACCAAAAACGCGGTGTGCCGATTTTGGCAATGGTAGCTGGTACATTAGGATTTATCTCAGCATTGATGATGGTGGTTAGTTTAATTCTGGGTAATGGTTCATCAAGTTATTCAGTAAATACCAGTGGCAGCAGCGGTAATCCGCTTATCTTGTTTGCTATGTTAATTGGTGTTACGGCATGGATATTATATGTTATTTCTACTATTATGCACTTCATGCTAGTAAGAAAATTAGGTGCTATTTATCGTAATGAGCAAAGTATCTGATTTTGGTACACACAAAGTTATGTGATATGATTATGACAATACATAATCTATAGGGGGAAGCTTATGATTGTTCATGTAAAAGAATTTGAAGCTGTTGATGTTCCGGAAATTACTTTGCGTTGTGCAGTGTTCGATGAACGCTTGCAACGCTTAGTTCATTCAATTGAATTTTTTGAAGTGAATGATAAGATGTTAGGCGTTATTGATTCGGAAACCCATATTCTGGAAACAAAATCAATTTATTATTTTGAAAGTGTGGATAACAAACTGTTTATTTATACAAAAGATGAGGTCTATCAATCTGATTTGAAGCTATATGAGGTAGAGGCCATGCTACAAATGCAGTCATTTATCCGCATCTCAAAGTCTATGATTGTTAACCTGCGGAAAATCCGACGGATCATCCCCGGATTTCACCGCCGCTTCATTGCTGAATTACTGAATGGCGAGAATGTTATTATTTCTCGCCAATATGCACCAATACTTAAAGAGAAGTTAGGAATGTGAGGTTAGTGCTATGAATAATATATTAAAAATGATTGTTCGCAATATGCTGGCGATTTTCTCAGGCAGCATTTTGGCAATGAGCATGTTTTTTATTGTTTTCAGTCAGGCATTTGTGCCAGTGTATATAATTCTGATTTTGGCTGGATTGAGTTTGTTTCTTGCTGCCAGTCAAGTGTTGTTGCTATCAATCAATGATAATTACTCGCGACTAGAAATACTAATCAGAAGCGCGATATTTTTATTGGTGGTTGTTATTAGTGTCGGTGGTTTGGCTTTGCTTTTCAACTGGTTGCACAATGTGTTTGAATTCTTAATTTTGACGGCAATTATTGTTGTTACCTACGTAGTTATTTGGATAGGTATGTATTTGCGTGATGTTCATGAGCTTTCAGCGATTAACAAAAAACTTGAAGAGTATAATCGTGATATATAAACTGGAATAAAAGCGTCCCTTCAAGGGACGCTTTTATTTTTGGCATTTTACCTAAAGCAAGTGGCAACTTACTTGACTTTTATTGTTTACAAATGCTTTTTTTAGTATTTTTATTGTGTAGATGAAATATTGAAACGGGGGCATTATAATGAAAAATGTTTGTAGAAAGTTAGCGCAATTTATGTTGGCGCTTTTAATTATGGTTGGTGCGTATAGTACGCAGATGCGAGTGTCGGCTGCAAATGAGGCCGTGAATGTAAGTATTGTGCCATCAAGTACAGCAGTGGCGAGTGGTGAGTTGTTCTACTATACGGTGACACTTGGGTTCTCGGGAACAACAGTTAACTACAGTGATATGGACGTTATTATCGATTTGCCTGAGGGTATTAGCAATATTGTATCGCTACCGAATATTAATGGTGTAAGCGGAACATATGACGTACTGAGTCGCAAAGTAGTTTACCATTTTGACACAGTTAACTCCGGCGCGGTTTACGATATTACTATTGGTGTTTCATTTAAGGATTTTTTGACGCCAAATAATACTAGTGAGCAAGCTCAAGTAACCGTCCAAGGTACGGCTACTGATTCAGGAAGTGGTGTATCGACGAACATTAACCAGAGCAAGACGGCTGATGCGGTCGTAGTCGGAGCAACACCTTATCAAGAAATTCGCAAGTCAACAATGAACAATAAGATTATTGTTGGTGAGGTCTTCCCTTACTATATTACATATAAATCTCATGATAATTCAACAAGTCAGGGTCACTTGAAATGGGAGACAATAACAATTGTTGATACGCTGCCGGCCGGACTTGAGTTTCAGAGTGCGACTTTAGGTGGGGTTTATGATGCTGGCACTCATAGTGTTAGTTGGCATTTTGTCGGTACTGAGGATTCAAGTGCTTATCCCTACAAAAACATGGTAGTCTTTGTAAAGGTAACTGATTCTAGCTTGGCAGGAAGCGATATTACCAACAGGGTCAGTGTTTCCAGTGTTGCATTGGGTGAGAGTACACCTCATATTTTAGCTTCAGAAGTGACGCTTCCAGTTGTTGGTGCCGGGCTTGGTGACCCTTCTACCAAAATTGGTATCAATAAAGTAGCCGATAAAGCGAAATATGGGCTGGATGCTGATATTAGTTTCAGCATTACCGGTTTATCTAATAATACTGATGTGACTTTAGAGGACTACACAATTATTGATAGAAACTGGAGTCCGGAACTTGCATTGAAGAAAATATATTTGAGTGGTGTTCGCGGTATGCTGCCAAGTTCAACTTATTATTTGGATTATACTGTTGATGATCAATCAGTGGCTGATAATATGGTTACTTGGATTAATGCTGCCAGCTACACAACAAATGCTGCCGGGGATGATCTAAGCGCAAAGACAATTGCTGTTGCTGATTTAGGGTTGCCGACAGGAACGCAAGTGACCGGCATCCGGGTGCGTTTGGGGAATGTACCGACTGGGTTTTCATTTGCGGATAACGCAAATGGAAACCAACGAATTCGTTTGACGTATGCTGTTAGTGATGCAAGTTTTACTGGCGGTGAAGTTGAAAATACAGCGAAGGCAAAGTTTGTTTATAATAATACGGTTATTGATTCTGAGAAAACAGCAACGACTTTAATTGAGGGGGAGAGTTCGCCAACAATTGGGGTGGAAAAGACAGTTGCGAATCTGGGGCCATTTTTACCAAATGGGTATATTGATTATAAGATAAGTGCGTTTGTTTCAAGTGGCGGTGGGGTAGGTGCGCAAGATTTTGTGGTCAGTGATTTATTACCGGTGGGAGTGACGTATGTAACTGGTAGTTTGTCGGTAAGCCCGACTGCAATGGCCCCGGACCGTATTGAGATTATTGATGATTATAATGGCAGTGGGCGGCAACTGATTCGGATGATATATAGTGACGAGGTAGATATGGGAACAGCTATATATTATAATTTTAGAACTTTGGTAGCTAATGAAGCGGGATATGGCACAATAACTAATACAGCCTATGCCAGTGCATCAAATTTAACTGACCCGAGTGTTTTAAATTATAACTATCAAACTGATGTTAATGATGTCAATGGGAATGGTTCAGTTGATGACTATGTAGTATATGCCGATGTTCAGAGTACTATTGAAGTCGCTACAAAAATCACTTCTGAAAAACTTGTTCGTGGTGAATTAGATAAAGATCCGAGCAATCCTAATGCTGGCTTTAGTAAATATCCAGGTGTTGCTACCACCACACCTGGTGGACAGATTGAATATCAGTTAAAAGTTACTAATGATTCAAATATTGCGGTTAAAGATGTTGTGGTTATGGATATTTTACCTAAACGCGGTGATATTGGTGTTGTTGATCATAGCGCGCGCTTATCTGAATGGAGCCCATACTTAAGTGATGAACTGGAAGCTCCAAGCAATACAACAATTTATTATACGACGGCCGAGAATCCATCGAGATCGGAGCTTGTTGGTGTTAGTGATCCGGTTGGAGCAGAAGATCCTATGTGGTCTGAGACACCACCTGCAGATTTAACTCAGATTACAGCACTGCTATTTAAAATTGATGTACAAATGGAGCCGGGTGAAAGCCGAGTATTTGAATGGAAGATGCGAGCACCGATTGGCGCACCAACAAGCGGAGAAGTTGCCTGGAATTCATTTGCTTTTAGTGCTACAAACACGGTAACCGGTAATTCTATTTCGGCTACTGAGCCAAATAAAGTAGGCACGAAGATTCAACCTAATCCAAAATCGTCGTTGGGTGATTTTGTTTGGCTGGATGTCAATAATAATGGTATTCAAGATGTTGGTGAATCAGGGGTGAATGGTGTACGGGTTCATTTATTAGATATTAGTGATAATATTTTGGATACAACATTAACCGGGGATAATTTTGATGGTGCTCCGGGTTACTATGGTTTTGTTAATCTTGATGCGGGAACTTATAAGGTGGAATTTGTCTTGCCAGATGGATATGTGTTTACAGTGCCGGCAGCTGGTGGGGATTCAGCTTTAGATTCGGATGTTATTCTTGATGGAAAGACTAATATGATTGTGCTTGGCATTGGTGAAGATAATCAAGACATTGATGCTGGATTAATAGTAAAGCTTCCGGAGGAACCAAAAGAAGAGACGACAGATAATAATACTAGTGATAATAATCAGACTGAGCCAAATACGGAGTTGCCCGTTACTGGAGCAAATCAGTATGAATTTGCGATTGTTGGCGGTAGTTTTATACTAGGCGGTATCACCATTGCTTTGATGAAACGCAGAAAATAGAAGGAGTCTTCACTCCTTCTATGGACTCATGTGTAACGCCCCCCACATTATACATGACTCCGTAAAAGGAGTTGAAGCAATCAATGAAGTAAGTCTTAAAATATAGCCAATAAAATCAAAGTAATTTTTATATTGAGCTTTCGCTATAAAGCACGCTACAATTTACTTGTCAAAGGTATAGTTTTTATAGTATAATAGTTTAGATAACGAGTAAGGAGCGGTGCTTAATGGATATTTGGGTAATATTATCAGTCGTGATTTCGGTTGTAGCGATTATTTTGATTGGTGCACAGGGATCAAAGTCTGAAGATGCTTCTACCGCAATTATGGGTGGAGCGCAAGATACCAAATTATTTGCTGAGACAAAAGAGCGAGGAATAGATTTATTCTTAACACGAGCAACAGCGGTAACAACCGGATTGTTCTTTGTATTTATTCTTTTATCTTGGTACTTATAAAAGAAGAAGCAACCCTGCATTTTTACTGTGGGGTTTTTTTATTTGTCTAAAAGGAGGATTGAAAAATGAACGACTGGCAAGAAAAAATATTAGCATTTATGCAAGCTAAAGAATACGTGCCAATGGAACGTATTGATATGGCTGAGGAGATGGAAATTGTCGCTGGCGATGATTATAAGCAGTTTCTGCAGGCTCTGGTGAGTTTAGAAGATAAGCACATAATCTATCGTTCGAAGCGCGATAGATATGTGCTCGCGGAGAATATGCAGATTTATGCAGGAACTTTTATAGCACATGAAAAGGGGATGGGTTTTGTTCGTCCTGATAATAAAGAGATTGAGTCTGATTTTTTCATTCCGCCGAATGAGATTAACGGGGCTTTTCATGGCGATCATGTTTTAATTCAAGTTTATCGCCAAGGGAATGAAGATAAACGTGCAGAGGCAAAGGTTATTGATATTTTAGAGCGTTCAAAGCAGCCGATTGTTGGTGAGTTGGAGCTTTTTGATAAAGATTACTTTTGGCTGGTTCCGGATGAAAAGCGGATGCTGGCGAAGATTTTAGTGCGTCGGAAGTCTAAGCTTTCGATTATGGATGGTCACAAGGTTGTGGTTGTACCGAAAGAGTATCGTGATAATGGTATTGTTATTGCAGAGGTACAGACAATTTTGGGGCATAAGAATGACCCAGGCGTTGATATTTTATCAATTATTTACAAACATGGTATTCCGGTTGACTTTGAGCAGGCGGTTTTGGATGAGGCGGCGGCAGTCAGTGAGACGCTTGCGCCGGAAGATTATATTGGGCGCCGTGATTTGCGTAACAATACGATTATTACTATTGATGGCGAAGATGCTAAAGATTTAGATGATGCTGTTGAGGTTGAACGTTTGGATAATGGTAATTATCGATTAGGTGTGCATATTGCGGATGTCAGCCATTATGTGCAACCACAAACAGCTTTATCAAGATCAGCTTATGATCGTGGTACCAGTGTTTACTTGGTGGACCGGGTTGTGCCGATGTTACCACACCGACTTTCTAATGGTATTTGTTCGTTGAACCCTCACGTTGATCGTTTGACATTGTCATGTGATATGGAAATTGATGACTCAGGAAAAGTCGTTAATTATGATATTTATGCTAGTGTTATTCAGACGACTGAGCGGATGACATATACTAATGTTAATAAGATAATTGCCGGTGACGATGAGTTAGTTCGCGATCGGTATAAGGTTTTATTACCGATGATTGAGAATATGCATCAATTGGCTCAGATTTTACAGAAAAAAAGAACTAATCGCGGGGCGATTGAGTTTGATATACCTGAGTCAAAAATCAGTGTGGATAAGGATGGCAAACCATTAGCGATTGGTTTGCGTGAGCGAGGTATAAGCGAGCGAATTATTGAGCAGTTTATGCTTGAAGCGAATGAAACGATAGCAACCCATTTTTATTGGTTGCAGCTACCGTTTATTTATCGAGTGCATGAGGAGCCAAATCCTAAGAAGTTAGATGTATTCCGTAAGTTGGCTAGTAATCTAGGATATCGTTTGCATGTTGGTAATGAGGAAGTACATCCAAAGGCGTTGCAAGAAATTCTGCATAAGGCAGAACACACTCCGGAGGAGGGTGTTATTTCGTCACTGTTGTTGCGTTCAATGCAGAAGGCGCGGTACGCGCCGGAGTGTTTAGGGCACTATGGTTTAGCTGCTCAGTATTATACTCATTTTACATCTCCGATTCGCCGCTATCCTGACTTGATTGTGCATCGGCTTATTCATCAGTTCTTGCTTGAGCAACGAACTGATGTTCAAGAGCTTGAGCGATGGCAACGGGATCTTCCTGAGATTGCTGCTAATACGTCTTACGCGGAGCGCCGGGCAATTGATTGTGAGCGCGATGTTGATGCGATGAAGAAGGCCGAGTTTATGATGGACTATATTGGTGAGGAGTTCGACGGTATTATTTCATCAGTGACTTCGTTTGGTATGTTTATCGAGTTACCGAATACGGTTGAGGGGCTTGTTCACGTGGTTGATTTGACGGATGATCATTATGAATATGTGCCTGAGCAGTTGTTGCTTCGTGGTTTGCGGACGAAGAAGCAGTTTAAGATTGGTGATGCAGTGCGGATAATTGTAACTGCTGCAGATAAGGATACGGCAACCGTTGATTTTGCGGTTGTCGGGATGAAGGCCAACCGGCCGAAGAAACGTGTGGCTCCAAGTCCTGATGGCAAGCGTAAGACGCCGTTTAAGGAGCAGGAGCGCTTTAATGGTGTGAAGAAAAAGCGTGAGAGCAAGCGTGGCACGAAAGCAAGGGAGGGGAGCCGGCATGGCGGGAAAAATCATCGCAAAAAATAAGAAAGCGTACCATGATTACTTTATTGAAGATACTTTTGAGTGCGGTATTGTATTGGTCGGCACTGAAATTAAGGCTGTACGTGCCGGGCATGTACAGCTTAAGGATAGTTTTGCACGCGTCAAAAATGGGGAAGTGTATATCCATAATATGCACATAAGTCCTTATGAACATGGGAATATTTTCAATCATGAGGCGACAAGGGTACGTAAATTGTTGTTGCATAGACGTGAAATTCTTAAGATTAACCAAGCAATTACACAAGATGGGTACACTTTAGTTCCACTTCAATTGCATTTCAAAAATGGCTTTGCTAAAATAGTAGTAGGGATTGGTAAGGGTAAGAAGAACTATGATAAGCGGGAAAGCTTGAAACAAAAGGATATGCAGCGAGATATTGCTCGTGCGTTTAAAGATAATCAACGATAGAAATAAGTACACATTATTTCACACACATATATCAAATTCATGCAATATTTGACAAGTATACTAAAAGTGTAAATAATTGTGTGAAAATGAGAAAAGCGTTTAGACAAATTACGGTTATTTTTAGCATCGATGCTGTATTTTCCATATACATCTCAGAATGACTTACTATAAATTGCTTGTTTTTACATTTGAAAACCAAATTTATGTTATGGAGGCATTTACATGATGAAATATAAAATTAATATTGTTGAAGATGAGAAAGATTTGCAAGCTGTTGCAAAATCATACCTTGAAAGAGAAGGTTATGAGGTTACTACTTTTGATGATGGTAATCAGGCAATGGAAGCAATCGGAACTGGACCACACCTTTGGATTTTAGACATAATGTTACCTGGTATGGATGGGTTTGAACTGTTAAAGTATATTAAAGAAAAAAATAGTCATACGCCGGTTATTTTTGTTTCAGCTCGTAATCAAGACTTTGATCGTATTTTAGGTCTTGAAATGGGTAGTGATGATTACCTAACTAAACCATATTCACCAAGAGAATTGGTAATTCGTACAAAACGCATTTTGGAACGGGTATATGGTAACACTGACAGTGAAAACTTACAGTATCAGACATATAAAATTGATATTACACGCCGTAGTGTAACAGAAAAGAATAATGAGATTGATTTAACTGCCAAAGAATTTGACTTACTTGAATTTTTCATAACTCATAAAGGACAGGCATTATCACGTGAACAGATTATTCATGCTGTTTGGGATAATACTTATTTTGGAAGTGACCGGGTTGTCGATGACTTACTTCGTCGCTTACGTAAAAAAATGCCTGCACTTGATATTGAAACAATTTATGGATTCGGATATCGTTTGAAATAATGATTCGTAAATCGGGCTTAAAGTTATCAAGACAAATTATTCTTATATTTGTTATTTGGATGGTAACGGTAATTTTAATTATTACCGGATTAGTTCAGAGAACTATTATTACAATTTCTGAAGAAAATGCCTTTGTTTATCTTGAGCAACAAGAGACAAAGTATCATTATACCGGAGAAGATAATTATGTTAAGAGCGAAGATGCTTCCTCTTATTTTAACCTGCCCGGACAAATTCACGAGGGTGATGGAACTGCCAGTCTATTTGACCCAGATCATCAAATAAATACTGATGATATCAACGGCTTCCAAAATGAATTACTTGCGTATAGTAAGGATAAAGAGGAAGGTGTATTTGATTTTGACGGAGATGTGTACTATTTTTACCGTATCGACGATAAAGATGGAATCTGGGTTTCGTTTATCAATCAATTAGATATTATTAGGGTAAGTAATGACGCAATCATTCAATTATTGATTCCGATTTTAATTATTTCGGGTGTTGGTCTTATTGGTGCTGTATTCTGGGTTCGTTACATTGTTCGACCGCTTCGCGAGATGGAAGAACAGGTACAGAAAATTTCACGACGCGACTGGAATCAACAATTAATTATTCCGCGAAGTGATGAAGTTGGTCAATTGGCTGAGTCAATTGATAATATGCGTCAGCAACTTATTGAACAAGATCAAATGCAGCAACGAATGTTGCAACATATTTCGCATGATTTAAAAACACCTATTTCTATTATTAGTGCTTGTGCTGAAAGTATTCAGGATGGTGTCTATCCATATGGAACCCTTGAAGAAACTGCTAATGTTATTTTAAAGCAGTCAAACCGATTAAATCGTAAGGTAAAAGATTTGTTATATGTTACTCAGCTGGAATATTTACTTTCACAAGATGCTCGCGAATATCAATCTGTTGATATTCAGGCGATATTGGAAGATGTAACTTTCCAGATGAAGTATCGCTTTCCTCAGTTTGAATGGGAAATTGAGCTGAAGCCTTTGGCTTTCTTCGGTGATGAAGAAAGCTGGAGAATAGTTTTTGAAAACATTCTTGAAAATGAAGTTCGTTATGCCAATACTAAGTTAATTGTGCGGACTGATGAAGATAGTGTATATTTAGCAAATGATGGTGAGCCTATTGCTGAGGATGTGATTAGTAATATTTATAATCCTTATGTTAAGGATGAAAAGGGTCACTATGGTTTAGGGATGACTATTGTTAGCCGGACGTTACAGCTTTTCAATTACAATATTACGATTACTAATGGCGACATGGTTGAGTTTGTAATTAGAAAGCAAGAAGAGAAAGAATAGAATGATGTTAGTGGTACTTGATAAATAGCTTGAAAAGCTATACAATAATAGCAGGAGTTCATTAGAATTTCCTGTTATTTTTTGTCTGGGGATGTTTTTGGATTCGACAGGCACATTTGCGGCATAGACTGCAGGCCGAAGGCGCTCGTTACGCGCATGCTTTAAATTAAGCGGAAACAAAAATTTAAACTTAGCTGCTGCCTAAGGGCACAGCACTCTAGCTTAGTATTGTCCATGTATTAAGTCAAGGGTTCATTTTTAAAGTGGAATACGATTGATGACTGTGGCCCGTGGTTGTTAATAAGAGATTTAAGGGCTCGCATGTCCCGTCTTTGTCAGCTGGGGTTCGGTGCATGTTAAATCTTGACAACTGACTAAGCTTGTAGACGTTTATGTGACGGTGTGTTTGGACAGGGGTTCGATTCCCCTCATCTCCACCATTAGAGATAATTGAAAATAAAGCAGATACAGTAAATTACTATGTCTGTTTTTTTTGTTTTTAGATATATAACTTCTTGATTATATAACCAAATGGTTATATAATGTGTTGAGGAGTGGTAGTATGGGTTCATATATTGATATTGAGGAAGTATGTAAATTGTTAGCAGATAGCACGCGATTAGAAATAATTAATATGTTATCTGATAAAGAGGTATGTATCTGCAACTTAGTTGATCGTTTTAATATTTCACAACCAGCAATAAGTAAACATATAAAAAAATTAAAAGATGCCGGTATGCTTTTAGAACGAAAACAAGCACAGTGGAACTACTATATGCTCAATAAGGACTATAAATATTTTGACTTAGTTCAATATATTATTAAGATGTGTCCAAAAGATGGGTTGATTCAAGTATGAAAAAATCTGAATTAATTTTTGATGGTAGATTTGGTATTGAGAAAGAAAATTTACGGGTTAATTACTTTGGCGAATTATCATTAGAAAAACATCCAGAGGTATTTGGTAGTCGGAATCAGTATATTACTACTGATTTTTCTGAGAGTCAGATTGAAATGATAACTCCAGTTTGTAATACAGTCGATGAGGCATATGATTTTTTAGAAAACATAAATAATATAGTTATGCTACATTTAGAAAATGAATTACTGTGGCCAGGAAGTAATCCGCCAATTCTTCCAGACGAAGATGTTATTCCATTAGCAGTGTATGATGATATAGAAAAAGAGCAATATAGAAAATATTTAGCACTTAAGTATGGAAAAAAGCGTGCTATTTTATCTGGAATTCATTTCAACTTTTCGTTTTCTGACGAGTTGTTACGGATTTTATATGAGGAATCAGATAAAATTAAAACATATGAAGATTTTAAAGACCAATTATATTTAAAAGTAACAAAATACTTTATGAAAAATAGATGGTTGTTCATCTATCTTTTTGGTGCAAGTCCGGTTTTCCATGAAAGCTATATGAAGCAGTGTGTGGAATTAAGCACTGAAAAGAAGAATGGTGGATGTACAAGTAAGGGAATGCAGTCCTTGAGGAATAGTGTTTGTGGGTATCGTAATTCTGATTTTTTTTTCTTAGATTATCGTTCTTATTATAAATATAAACAATCTGTTTCTAGACTAGTGGATGAAGAGAAAATAAAACAGGATTCAGAGTTATATACTGCGATTCGGATTAAGCCATTAAATAATCACATTGAGTATTTGGAGTTTAGATTTTTAGATATTAATCCTTTGTTTGCAACAGGGATTAATCAAGATGACTTAAAATTAATTCATATGTTTGCAATATATTTTGCACAACTCGAAGATTTTGATTATGACGAGGAGCAGCAAGTGACTGCCGGAATTAATCAAGATATTAGTGCTCAAAGTCTTCCAGATGCAAGTCTTATAGCTAATAGTGAGACAACAGAAAATATTTATTCATTAGGATTAGCATTATTAAATAACCTTAATAGTTATATAGAATTGGAAACAATAAATAAGTATAGTGACGATAGAGTTATTCAAAAATCAATTGAAAGACTTAAAACTATTGAAAAAACATACTCATCTATTCTAAAAAGTAGTATAGATGAGAAGGATTATATCAGCTTTCATCTTAGTCAGGCAAAGTATTTTTTAGAGCAGGCCCGTGATTATTCATTTGCTTTAGCCGGGTTCGCTGATATGGAATTATCAACTCAATTACTTATTCAGTCGGCCATAAAGACCGGTTTAACAATTGATGTGCTTGATAGGGAACAAAATTTTATTAGGTTAGTCAACCCGCAAGACCATCATGCAGAGTATATAAAAGAAGCCACTAAAACAAGTTTGGACAAATATAGTCAGGTTCTGGTTATGGAAAATAAGTTAATAACTAAGCTAGTATTAGCCGAACATGGAATTAATGTTCCTACTGGTTTTAGTATTGCAGAAAAGAAAACGGCTATAAAGTTATTTAAACAAGGTGATCTACCAAAAGAATTGGTTGTGAAACCCAATACAACAAATTTTGGGAAAGGTATTACTATTTTTCCATATGAGTATTCAGAGAAGGAATTGATAGAGGCGCTTGATTTTGCATTTTCAGAAGATAATATGGTGTTATTGGAGCGATTTCAGTCGGGAAAAGAATATCGGATACTAATAATAGGTGATGAAGTGGCGGCGGTTATACATCGTCGAGCTGCAAATGTTGTTGGTGATGGTATGCATACAATAGAACATTTAGTTGAGAGAAAGAATGAGAGTGTATTACGGGGGAAAGGATATAGAACTCCATTAGAATATCTTCAACTCGGAAAGTCAGAAATCGATTTTTTGGCATATCAGCAATTGACTATTGATTCCAGACCAGCGAAGGGGCAGCGAATTTATCTTAGAGAAAATTCTAATATTAGCACTGGTGGAGATAGTATTGACTTTACTGATAACATACATGCTTCATATAAAGATGCTGCGTTACAAGCAGCAAAAGCATTGGATGTGCAGATTTGTGGTGTGGATATATTAATTGAGGACATTAGCAAACCGGCTACTCCAAATAATTATTCAATTATTGAGGTAAATTTTAATCCAGCAATTCATATTCATTGTTATCCATATCGCGGTACTAAACGAAATATTGGTGATAAAGTAATTAAATTGCTATTTGATAATAAGGAGAAGTTTTGATATGTTGAAAATTGCATTTGTATGTATTCATAATTCGTGTCGTTCACAAATGGCTGAAGCATGGGGAGGAAAACTGTTGCATGGGATTGCGGAGGTTTACTCAGCTGGAACTGAGGAATATTCAGAAGTGAAGCCACTTGCGCAGGAAGTAATGCAGGAAGTCGGAATTGATACCTCGAAACAGTTCCCTAAACTCTTGAAAGATATTCCAAGTGAACTTGATGTGGTTATAACAATGGGCTGCGGGGTAGAATGCCCAAATATTCCAACGCGTTATCGTGAAGACTGGGGACTTGAAGACCCAAGCGGCGGTTCGATCGAAGATTTTAGAAGAACAAGAGATTTAATTGAGGGTAAAGTGTTGGAGTTGAAGAGCAGGATATTGGATGGCGTGTTTAAGCAAGGATAAAGTTATTTTTGATTGGAGATATATATGAACAAAATTGATATGACAACAGGAAATGAAAGAGATATTTTAATAAAATTATCATTGCCGATTATTGCTTCGAATTTTATTCAGACAGCATTTGGGATGATCAATATGATATGGATTGGTCGGGCCGGCAGTGATGCAGTCAGTGCGATTGGTACGGCGAGTTTTTTCATTAACTTGGCTACCGCGCTGTCTACTTTGATTATTATCGGTACCGGGATTCGTATTGCCCAGTCACTAGGAGCCGGTAAAGAGGCGGAGGCAGAAGTTTATCTAAAGAATAGCTTAATATTATCAGTATTCATTTCAATTGTTTTTTCGGCAATAGTTGGATTACTATCCCGGCAGCTAATTGGCTTTTTTGAAATGAATAACCCCTACATAGAACAAATGGCAGTGGATTATTTACTCTATTCACTAATTGGGATGCCGTTCTTATTTTTAACTACAACGTTGACAACGGTATTGACGAGCTATGGCAATACTAAGCTGACTTTTCAGGCGAATACGGCAGGATTTGTTGCAAACATTGTGCTTGATCCACTGCTGATTTTTGGTTTTGGTATAATTCCCGGATTTGGTGTTATTGGTGCGGCTTGGGCAACAACTTTGTCACGAATATTAACTTTGGCAATCATGGTTATATTTGGCAATAAATATATAGTTGCCAGCCTTAAACAAAAAATCGATTTTAAGAAGATGTTTGAGGTGTGTAGAATCAGTGTTCCGGTCACTGTGCAACGAGTTATATTTATTTTTATTTCAATATATATGGCAAAAATCATTGTACAGTTTGGTACTGAAGCGATTGCTGTACAGAAAATTGGCATTCAAATTGAGTCAATTTCTTATATGACCATTGGTGGAATTCAAGGCGCAATTGCTGCCTTTGTCGGCCAAAATTATGGCGCCAAACATATGGGTAGGATAAACTCAGGATTTAACTCAGCCCTAAAACTGGTAACGGTTTTTGGCATTATTATTTCACTGCTGTTTATTTTGTTCCCAAAACCATTATTTAGCATATTTATTGACGAACCGGATGTTATTGAGATGGGGGTCGGTTATATGCAGGCTCTAGGCTTCTCGCAACTATTTATGTGTATTGAGCTATTATCGGTAGGTGCATTTAATGGTATGGGAAAAACCTATGCGCCGCCCATTGTTTCAATTATATTCTCAGCAGCACGAATTCCATTAGCAATCTTGCTATCTGGATTTATTGGACTTGAAGGTATTTGGATTAGTATCAGCGTTACAAGTATTGTTAAAGGTATTTTACTAACTGCATGGTTTAAAATCATATCGAAGCGAGAAATGCGGGCAGCAAAAGCCATAGCATGATAGAAAAAGTTTATGAGGAAAACTCAAATAATTATTATAAAAGGGTTCAGCCGTAGTTGAACCCTTTTTGGTTTTACATTAAGTCTATGATTCTTGATTTGAAACTAAAAGTATGATAGTCTTTAGGGCGTAGAATTTTATTAGGGGGCAATAAAATGAAATTTATTAAAGGGCTGATTGCTTTGTTGGTTTTTACAGCGGCAAATGCAATTACTTTTAGCAATTCTTTATCAGTACAGGCAGCAGCAGATTATTATTATCAGGTAGATGTGAACTACTCACCAATGTCGTTTACTCAAGTAAATCCAGATGTACCATTACCAGAAGAGCTGCAAAATGTACCAATCAGTTATTCGCTAGCATTAGGAAAATCATTTTTTATATATGGTACAGATACAATTAATACAAAAATGAATACATTTACATACAATAACAATATTAATGGGGCTTCTAATAATTCGATGAAGTATTCATGGTCCAATTTTATTGATACATCAACGCAGCCGGCAACTGTTAATTACCTTGGATTCCGATTGGTTATTGAGTATAATACGGTTGCTAATAAAACAATAACGGTTATGTATGATATTAAGTTTATTAATGCCGAACTTACGGTTAATTATCAGAATACAAACGGAGGAACGGTAACCTCTGCCCAAACTATTCGCGGTTCAGTTGGCGACTCATACTCAGTTCAACCGGCAGATATAAGCGGGTATGATTTTGTACGTGCTGAAGGTGATCCGCAAAGCGGATTCCTGGGCACTGCTGCTCAGGTAGTTACTTTTATATATGAAGCAACTCCGCTACCATTATTAAGCAATGTCCACGTGAACTATATTGATGAGGCAGGAAATAATATTATACCAATAAAATCATTCCAAGGTGAAGTTGGCACCGACTTTAACATTCAACCTGAAGCTATTGCCGGTTGGGAATTGGTAAACACGATTGGTAATCCAATCGGGCAATTCACAGCAGCTGATTTGCAGCTGAGCTTTGTTTATAAAAAAGTAGATACTGCTGATATAGTAAGCAACACATCAACAAATAATGATATCACATTACCGGTTACCGGAGAAGATAACCTGAGCTATACTATTGCCGGATTGTTATTGATTAGCGGAACAGGATTTTTCTTAAATAAAGTCAATAAAAAATGATGTAGTTAAAACTTAATTATTACTACTTATATAGTTGAAAAAAGGTCCAAACAATTGGACTTTTTTTCATAGTCTTTTTTGGTAAAATTAAAAAAGGAGCGTTGTTCGATCCAAATTAGCAAAAAAATAGGGGGAACTATAATGAACAAATCCAGATTTTTACTAAAATCGTTTTCTTTTTTACTGTTGGCATGTTTGTGTCTCTTTACAGTTACGACATCAGTTAATGCTGCCAGTAATAAAAATATATACAATGATATTATGAAATCATATGAAGCTGCAATAGAAGCAAAAGATGCAATCAATAAACGGGCAGAATCACTAAATCAAGTGATTGCTGCATTTTCAGATTTAGAGATTACGCTTGATAATGCTGATAGTATTCCAGCTCAAGTAGCAGCATGGCACGCAGATTTAGAGCAAGCGAGAAATAATTTTGAAACTGCGTACAATGAAAATTGGCCAATTATTAATGCATATCAAGAAGATTTAGAACAATATAATTTAAGTGGATATGCTCCGGAAGGAAATATTACTGTTGGATTTTCTAATGATAATTTTAATGTTACTGACTTTTTAGCAGAGATTGAGCAAACAGCAGTAGAGAATACAAGTTCAGCATTATCTTATGGGAAATATTATGCAGCATATAATGAGTTTGTTGCAGCATTTGAAACATATACTACCGGTTGGCAGCCGAATAATCCGGGAGATCCGGCTAATGACTTTAATAATGTTTGGAAACCGACAATCAATTCGATTTATGAGATGAATTTTGCTCCACTTGATTACACTGATCAGGAATTAAAGGCAATGTACAGTACCGAAGAATATGAGCAGTTTATTGAAACTTATGAAACTAAGGGAAGTGATGTGCTTGATAAAGTGTCAGTATACACAGATTATTTAGTATCACTTTCAAACACGTTTGCTACAGCAAAGGATACCTTCGAAAGTAAGCTGAATGATTTTAATGCAGAGACAGGAAGCAGCTTAGTGTTTAAAAGAAATGCAGATTATTTAATAATCGGATCGGAAAGTGCGCTTGAAGGATTGCAAAAAGCTTATGAATTTAATGTTGATGTTTTAAAAACAAGTATAAAAGGCGGTAGCAGATCAGTTTATGATCACCTGTCTTACTTAGGTCAAATTAGATATGCCGGGGTTGTTTCTGGACAAAGAAACATTGAGAAAATTGTTGCTCCGGAATATACAGCTATTCAATTTTCTGACTCAATTCCGATGATTGAAGTATATAAACCACTGGTTGTTGAAACTATTGAGCCGCCGGTTACGGAGGGAACGCCACCAGGTTCGGCAACTACAGTTTTACCAACGACTGGTAGTAATCATGTAGAACTACTAATCTCAGGTACAGCATTAATAGCATTCAGTGCGTTAGCACTGATGGTAATTAAAAATAAGAAATAAGTCAATATTATTGATTGAAACGATATGTGTATAAACTAAAAAAAGCCTACATCCGAGGATGTGGGCTTTTTAAATGCTTATTTGCGTTTTCTCAATAATAATGTTCCAGCGGCTGCAATTGCTAATCCGCCAAGAGCAATTTGGATGAGCCAAGCATCTGACTGGCCAGTTACAGGTAAGGAACTGTTTGAGTCACTTGAATCTGTTGGCGTCCATTTTGCATATAAAGTCATATCGCTTGTTACAATATCAGAATTAAAGTTCCATAATGTTGTTAACGCTGCATCTGTATACCAGCCGGCGAAGGTGAAGCCATCACGAGTTGGTGCAGTTGGTGCGATAATGGTTGCGCCATCAGCAATGTCTAATAGTGATGCGACTGCTGTTCCGCCATTTGATTCAAAATCAACTGTAAATGTAACGGCAGCAGTGCCAACCAACGCATAATTATATGTTAATTCTATGCGATGTTCCAAAGCGAAGTTTGCTGGTGTCCACCAATATGATGGATATTCAGGTGCATCGAATGGATCTTCAGCAGCGTGGAATGGATAAGCACTCAGTTTTGCTTTTGCTGCAGCATCTGTAAGGTCAAGTGTTTCACTGATACGTGCGTTTTTCCATGTTGGAACTGAACCGGTAAACCCAATTGAAGCGCCACCGGTCATTGAGCTACTATTGCCAGGCTTCACAGCTGGCGATCCTAAATCATCAACAGCATAGAATCCAGCTAGTAGAACGGTCCCACTTAGGTCAGCAGGAACAACAAACTTACTTGTTTCAGTGAAGTTCCCGGCGGCATCATACATACCATAATATGCAAGCTGACCAACCCGAGCGCTTGATGTGTAGGTATCTGAGAATTGACCCACTGATTTAAAGTCAATTTCTTGACCTACTACAGCATTAAAGTTTGTTGATAAACTATTTACTTGCCAGTATTCAGTTAAAGCTTCGATATCAGTTCTTGATTTGCCAACCGGATTCGGCTGAGCCGGTAAATCCTGACGGTTTTGATATTTTTTAGCTGAAACATTATAACGTTTTACTTCAGCAACTAATACTTTAACTGTATATGTTGAGTCAGTGCCATCATATGCCGGTACATCGCTGTACACTGAACGATCAGTTGCGCTATATGGTACTAACTTATATGTTGTTGGAATTGTTTGGCCAAAAGTTTGGTTTACTGTTGCTACATTCATCACGTAGTCGCTTACGGAATCATAATAGTCAGCATAACCTTCATCTGCACCGATGAAGGTACTTTGTGTATAATCACCCAAATAATACTCTATGCGGACTTTTTGGCGATAACGCGCAACTTCAATACTTGTTAATTGATATAAACCAGTACCTTGTTGCACATCTACTAAATCAACACCAAGTGCGTCAGTTAATAAGTTTGTTTCAACATCGCGGTCTAAACCTCTGGTTGACTCAACTTCTTGACCAGCGTAATCACTGATCACCTTAAATTCATCATTTGCTGCTTGGACCGGTAAGCTGAAGAAACTAACAGCAAATAAGGTCAAGGCAAAAAAACTATATACTAATTTTTTCAAAATAGTACCCCCTATACTATATAACATTAGTCTCATTATAATGTTATGAGCGAGCCAAAGTCAAGGAAGCTGAGAAATTAAGACAATATACGTAATGGTGCAACAATTTAAGTTTTTTTAAAAATAAAGGTATAAAAAGTCACAGCCGAAATGGAGCTGTGACTTTTTTAGTTTTCCATAATAGCGTATAATAGAAGTATAGAGATTCGCGGGGGGATAATTTATTTAGGGCGTGAATTTTAATGCAGAAGTTACTTTCGAAAAAAGACTGGAAAAAGGTTTTTCGTCATTTTGTTATTATTGATTGTGCGATTCGTGAGCATAATATTGTTTATTTTTTAATACAGCATTATAAGAATGAGCGAGTACGTCAGGTTGTTTTAATTGATGATGACCACGAAACTCTTGATTATGCTTACTTTGATCTTGGTGCAATTTCCATGAGTCTTATTGGGGCAGCACAGAAGCCAATCTCGCAGGGCTTGAGGATTGGCTGTCTTGGTGGCGCTGTATTTCCTGCCGGTGGCGGTAAATCTGAATGGGATTCGGAGTGGGTTGGCGATGATATGCCAACGGCAGTAAATCGGATTAAAATGATTGATGGTTATGCCTGGGCGGTTGGATTGCAGCGATTTGTTTCTAAGCGGATAGATATAGGACGGTGGCAAGTGATGACTTGCACAGCTGAGGAAGTCGTTGAAGAGGAGGATGCTTTCACGCAGAGCTTTGAAGATATTGCTGGCTTCTCTGAACGGGATATCTATATTGTTGGCGGCAAAGGTGAAGTGTGGCATTATGATGGCAGAGACTGGAAACAGTGTCAGTTTCCAAGTGATGAACGGTTATATCATGTAGCATGCGGTAATGATGGTTTCGTTTATGTTGCGAGCAAAGAAGCGATTTGGTGCGGCAAGATGGATGATTGGGAATTGGTCCGAGAACTGAAACTTGATTATCAAGGATTAAACGATTTATGCTGGTTTGATAATCGTTTGTGGGGAATCGGAGACCATACATTTTTTATCTGGGATGGTAGCGATGTTGCAGACCATATAGTTATTGATGGTGAGGATTGTGTTCCCCATGGTTGTATGGATAGTACGGAGGACTTGCTTTTGATTTGTGGGCATTCAACAGCCTGGGCTTTTGATGGCCGGGATTGGGTTAATATTATTCCTAGGTTTTAAGCAAGTTCATTATTTTTAAAATTGACTATGCTTCTTTAGGGAAAATGGTATAATAAAAAGACTTGTTAGAGTCAGTACTCCATGCATTATTCGAACTTGATAAAAGAAAAGGTGATTCTGATGAAAAAAATAAACTAGTTATTATAGTTGGGATATTATTTCTTTTACTAGGTTCAATATTCGGTGGAACGCTATATTTGCTGGAATGGGATAAAGCAATGCTATGGGAACACGGGAAAATTGATTATTTGACGCAGTATGCTAATATTTATAATTGTATTCGTGATAGTGAAGCAGTTCTGATGATATGTGGATTTGTAATATTACTATTACTATTCATAGTAGCTATTATTGGTTTATTGAGATATAAGCAAAATAAATTGATATTTATAGTCACCATTGTTGGTGTATTATTGGCGCCGTTGGTAATGGTTGGCTATTATATGATTATGTGGGCGATCCCACTCTTTATTGTAGGTTGTATTGTTTTTGCGTTATTTTGTTTCTTTTTTAGGAAGGTTTAAACGCCTCGCTGCTAGTCAGCGAGGCGTTTTTTCTTTGGCCAATTGCAAAAAAGATTTACAAATGGGAAATTATGGTTTAGTATTAAAATATTATACTTAAGGAGGATACGTATATGAGTAAGGTGAAAATTGGTATTAGCAGTGCTTTTGTTTTCGATGCAAATTATGTGTTTCCCGGATATCCGCGCTTGGGATTAAATGAGGATTATTCACGTTCGGTGCAGGCGGCTGGCGGAGTGCCGGTGGTTTTACCGATTACTGCTGATTATGAGGTGGCTAAGGTACAGGTGGCAATGGTGGATGCGTTATTGCTTTCTGGAGGTCAGGATGTAAACCCTCAGGAATACGGGCAAGAGCCAATGACATTGCTTGGTGAGAATTCAGTTGAGCGTGATGTTTTTGAAAAGTTACTGTTAAAGGCTGCTCTTGAGTTAAATAAGCCGGTGATGGGAATTTGCCGTGGGATGCAGATTATGAATGTGTATTTTGGTGGGACGCTTTTCCAGGATAATTCGCTGAAAGAGGGTGCTTATATTAAGCATGATCAGCGCGTGAATCCAGCGCAGCCAACCCATAAGGCAAATATCGCAGAGGAGTCTGTCTTGTTTAAGGCAACCGGGAAAACGTCGTTTACTATTAATAGTTTTCATCATCAGAGTGTTGATCGGGTCGCCGAGGGATTTAAGGTGACAGCAGTCGCTGAAGATGGTGTTATTGAAGCGATGGAAGCAATGGATGGCAAACGGATGTTTGCGGTGCAGTGGCATCCGGAGATGCTGAGTTGGGAAAACCGCGAGGCGCAAGAAATTTTCAGATATTTTATACAGTATGTAAGGGATTGATGGTATGAGTAGTAAGACGATTAAGAAACTTGGATTTTGGAGTATAGTTTTATATGGAGTAAACTCTATTATTGGAACCGGGATATTTTTGACGCCGGGAACCGTAATTAAGCAAGCAGGTACTTTGGCACCGCTTGCTTATATATTAGCTGGAGTTTTCGCGGTAGTGCTGGCAGTTGTGTTTGCGACAGCTGCAAAGTATACTAAGGCCAACGGTGCGGCGTTTGCCTATACAACGGCAGCTTTTGGTGATAATGTTGGTATTTATGTAGGGATTACCCGGGCGATTTCAGGCGGAATTGCATGGGGAGTTATGGCAACAGCGGTAACGAAAACCTTATGTGAAATATTTTTACATGAACAGGTTGTTCAGAGCAGCAATGCTAATATGTATTATCTGATTGGTTTGTTCATTTTATTCGCGATTCTGTTGATTATCAACTTTTCTGGGACTAAAGTGGTTGAATGGGTTAATAATATTTCAACTGTTGGTAAGTTGGCAGCTTTAGGATTATTTGTCATTGCCGGGATTGGGATTATTATTTTCTACCATGTAAATAATTACTCGCAAGCAGCATCGGCTGATGTTTATACAGCGGTGCCAATGTCGCTGTTTGGCTTTTTCACGCTTGGACAAAATGATTGGACCGGACTTATCGTAGCAACAATCAGTGCTTTATATGCCTTTACCGGGTTTGAGTCAATCGCCAATGCGGCGGAAGACATGGAGGAACCGGATAAAACTTTACCAAAAGCGATTCCTATTTCAATTGTTATTGTTGGCGTTGCTTATATTTCAGTTATTGTTGTTGGTATGTTCCTTGGACCGGAAGCAATCGCAACTTCAAGTGATACGGTAAAATTAGCAGCAGTTATTGGCAATGATGCTTTAAAGATGATTATTGTCCTTGGAGCGGTCGTGTCAATGTTTGGTATTAATGTTGCTGCTTCATTTGGTTCACCACGGATATTTGTTGCCTTGGCAGATAAAGGTGTGCTGCCAAAGGTTATTTCAAAACAATCAAAACGTGGTGTGCCGGTATTAGCATTTATTATTACCGCAGCTTTAGCATTAACTTTCCCGATTGCTTTAGGATTTGATGTTTCATCATTAGCGGGACTTAGTGTTATTGTTCGTTTTATTCAGTATATCTTAGTACCGATTGCAGTAATTGTTATGGCAAAAAGCACAGCGAGCAAATGGGTGAATGTGAAGCGAGGAACGATGACTGATTTTGTATTGCCGGTTATAGCCGTTTTAGCAAGTGTCTTCTTGGCAGTTATGTATAACTATAAATCGATTTTGTTTGTTGGTGGCGATATGGCTAACGGACTGAATATACTATCAGTAACCGCAATTTGTTTGTTATTTGTAGTAGTGCCAGTGTGTACCTATCTGTATTATTATATGGTTGGTAAAAAACGCGTGGCGTAATTTTTTTAAAAGAAGTGAAGAAAAGGGCGGATGCTGGTCATCCGCCCTTTTCCTATTTTCCTCGATATAGGATTTCGCTTTTCTTGTGTTTTTCCGGCTTCACCAAGTATAATAAGGGTATATGGTTTGAGCGAAAGCGAGGGATATTCATGAAAACCAGTTTGGCAACCGTGTTTAAACGGCGCGAAAAAATTTTGGAACAACTGAAGGGAAAAGGAGTTGTTTATGTTGATGAGCTTGCTCAGGAGTTTCATGTATCACCGTTAACAATTCGGCGCGATCTTGAATTATTCGAGAAGAAACAAATGATTGAGCGGTCTTATGGGAAGGCGACTTATATTCAGGGTACGATTCATCGAATTGATGATCCGGTTCTATTATTGTCTAGTGATGACGCAATTATAGAACAGAAGGTGAAGATTGCGGAACATGCTGCCGGGCTGGTGAGTGATGGCATGCGTTTGTTTGTTAATTCGGGTGTGACGGCATTATTTTTTATTTTGGCAAATTTAGATAAAAATGTTACTATTTTTACCAATAACTTACTTATTAATGAGCATGATTTAGCCGGGGCGGCAACGGTCTTTCTGACTGGTGGCGAGATTTATAATCATAAATCATTAGTTGGCGAGGTTGCTATCCAGACTTTAACTATGCAAACAGCTGATATGTGCTTTTTGGGAACGGATGCTATTGATGAACGGTTGATAACATCACATTCGCTTTTGGAGACGCTCATTAATCGAACGATGATTGAATACACAAACGGCAAGAAGGTTATTCTTGCCGAGGGCAGCAAGATTGGTCAGCAGACTAATTTTATGACTACCCATACAAAGTTGGTTACTGATTTGATTACTGATTCGTCAGTAGATAGTAACGCCTGCGGATTGATACGTGCACAGGATGTGGAGGTATCAATCCTATAAACATTCATAAAAAAGAGGTTAAGAACAGTTACTTGTATTTCCTTGAATGAGCCTCTTTTTTTTGTTACTCTTGAGATGAAGTTGAAGCGCTTTCATTTCTATACAGATTTTTTATGACAAGGAGTGTTATATATGAGGGAATTCCCGCAGGATTTTTTATGGGGTGCATCGTTATCGGCGCATCAATCAGAGGGGGCCTATGATTTAGACGGAAAAGGTTTGAGTGTTCAGGATACCCGACCTCGTGATAAACATGATATTTGTGATTTTAAGGTTGCAAGTGATCACTATCATCATTATAAAGAAGACATTGCATTGTTAGCAGAAATGGGATTAAAAGTATTCCGCTTTTCAATTGCTTGGACACGGATTTTTCCTGATGGAACCCGAAAAGTTAATCAAGTTGGTGTTGACCATTATAATGATGTCATTAATACTTGTTTGCAGCATGGCATTCAACCAATTATTACATTGTATCATTTTGATTTACCGCAAACGCTTGAAGACCTGGGTGGTTGGTCTTCAAAGGAGACAGTACAAGCATACGAGCAATATTGTCGGTTTGTTTTTAAAGAGTATGGTGATCGGGTTAAATATTGGCTAACAATTAATGAACCAAACATTATGCTTTTAGTAGATAAAAAGATTCTTGGTAAAGAAATTCCGTTAAAAGCAAAGTACCAACAATTTCATCACCTGATGATTGCTGAGAAGCTGGCGATTAAAGCATGTCATGAGTTAATCGATGGTGGGAAAATAGGACCGACGCCAAATATATCCATTGTATATCCAGCAACTTCAAAACCAAAAGACAATCAGGCTGCTTTATACTTTAATAGTATCCGTAACTGGTTGTATCTTGATTTTAGTGTTCGCGGTATTTATAATCCGGTGGCTAAAGATTATTTAGTGCGTCAGGGTGTGATGCCGGAAGTAAGCGAGGCGGACAAAGCATTGATGAAGGAGCATATTCCTGACTTTGTGGCAGTGAATTACTATAGTTCGGTAACTGTTGAATTTCCTGAAAATGCTGATGATATGATGAATGGAATTTCCGATCAGCAATCAGAGGATATTATGGAGCGTGGTTTCTATAAAGGATTTACTAATCCATTCCTAGAGAAGAATGAGTTTAACTGGACGATTGATCCATTGGGGCTCCAGAATACGTTACAACATATCGATGACCGCTATCAGATTCCTATGATTATTACCGAGAATGGTTTAGGGGCATATGATGTGCTTACTGATAGTGGTCGAATTCATGATCCATATCGTATTGATTATTTGCAAAAGCATTTACAAGCATGTAAAGATGCAATCGCTGCCGGGGTGAAGCTGATTGGCTATAGTCCGTGGTCAGCAATTGATCTTGTAAGTGTGCACGAGGGAATAAGTAAACGTTATGGCTTTATATATATTGATCGCGATGAGCAGGATGTGAGAGAGCTCAAGCGATATCGCAAAGATAGTTTTTACTGGTATCAACAGGTAATTGATACTAACGGATCTGAATTATGATCCTTAGATATGAGAGGAGAAATAGTATATGAATGCTGTTTTACATTTTATGGAGAAACACTTACTGGGACCGCTGAATAAAATCGCTAACACCAAATTTATTCGGGCATTAATGAATGCCGGGTTAACTGCGGTTCCATTTACAATCGTGGCATCAATTTTCTTGATTTTAAATAACTTGCCACAGATTATTCCGCCGCTAAAAGATTTCTTCGAGGCAACAATTTTACAATACAGCGCCATCTATTCTATTGCTAATACTATGGCATTAGGAAGTATCGCCTTGTTTTATGTGGCGGCGACTGGGTATTACTTCACCGAAGAATACCGCACAAGAAATAATGAGAAGCTGAATAGTTTTACTGGGGCAATCCTATCAATTTTTGCCTTCTTGATGACTGTTGTTCAAGTTGGTTTCACTGATGGGAAAGCAACCTTGATTACTGATTTAGCATCAGATAAGAGTATCATTTTCAACGGTATTTCAATGGGTGGTTGGATCACTCGTTTTAGCGGTCAGGGTATTTTTGTTGGGATTATTGCCGCCGTACTTGCTGTGCAAATTTATCGGTTATGTATTAATAAGAACTTTACAATTAAAATGCCTGAGGGTGTTCCCGATGGCGTTTCTCGTTCTTTCGCATCATTGATCCCGGCAATCGCTATTGCCTTTGTGATGATTATTATCATTACGATTCTAGCTTGGTTGGGAACGGATATTCATGCGATACTTGCGGCACCATTTGGATTTGTGCAAAATTTGACCGGGTCGTACTTAGGTGTAGTCGTTATCATGTTGCTGATTCACTTATTGTGGGCTGTCGGTGTGCATGGGACGGCAATTATCAAAAATACTTTTATTAATCCAATATTGTTAGTGGCGTTGACCCAAAATATTGATGGTGCCAGTAATGTATTTGCCGGTGACTTTGTTAATATGTACTTATTTATTGGTGGTGCCGGTTCAACATTGGGATTATGTATTATGTTTATTTTCATGGCAAAATCGCAACAGTTGAAAACATTAGGGAAAACAGCAATTATTCCGGCGGTATTTAATATTAATGAACCAATTATTTTCGGGGCACCGATTGTGTATAACCCATTCTTGATTATTCCATTCATTATTGCGCCGATTGCCAATCTCACTTTAGCTTATTTCGCGACTCAATTTGGATTAGTAGGCAAAGTCATATCGGGAATTCCGTGGGTATCGCCAGTGGGACTTGGGGCCTTCCTTGGAACCGGCGGCGATTTCCGGGCAATTATTCTGGCAATACTTTGTTTATTATTATCAATGGTTATTTACTTTCCGTTCTTCAAAATGTATGATAATAAACTTGCTGCCGAAGAAACAGTTGCAGTTAATGACGAAGAACTTGTTGTTGAAGTGTAATTTTAGGGAGAAAGTTGGAAATAGCGGTTGCCAAGGCAACCGCTATTTCTTTTTTCAATAATATGCTATAATCGCAATAAGACATGAGGTGTTCAAGCATGAATTATAGTTTGCAATTGCAGCAAAATGCCCTTTTTAAAGACATTAATGAAGCAGACTTAAAGGATATTTTAAGTTCGTTGTATACCAAAACATTTGCAAAAGATGAACTTATTTACGAGCAAGGTAACTGTATTGATGAGCTGTTTGTAATATTAAACGGCCAAATTGAGATTAGCAATTATGATTTTAACGGTAATAAGAAGATGGTGGCTATTCTCAGCGAAAATGATATTTTCGCTGAGTCTGTGGCGCTGGCAAACGTACGCACCACTCCATTTGATATTACCGCGATTACACCACTTAATGTGCTAGTTATTCCATATACATACTTTTTTGAGACCAGCAGTAATCAGTTGCAGCAAAATCTTATCCGCATTTTGGCGGATAAGAATACCTTTTTAACCCATAAGATTGAATGTATTAGCAAGACTACAATTAAGGAACGGGTTTTTGAAGTGTTGCGCTACTATTATCATAAATGTGATTCGCTTGAAATTGAGCTTCCTTACAATAAAACTCAGCTTTCAGAGTACCTATGTGTAGATCGAAGTTCATTGACGCGCGAAATTAAGACAATGGAAACTGCCGGCTACTTTAAAAATGACCGCAACCATTATCGGTTGAATCCGGAATATTTTCGCTAGAGTGATAACTATCACACATATTTTTCCTGCTTTATGATATATTTTAAATAATTCGTAAAGGAGGAATTTTTTGTTATGGAAACTAAAATGTATTGTAACCAATGCGAGGAAGCATTGCACAATGACGCTTGTACTGTAAATGGCGTATGTGGAAAAGACTATCTTTTAGCAAATCGTATGGATGTGCTAAAAGAACAATTGAAGGTACTGGCAAGTCAGCAAGGCGTAAACATGGCATTGGAAGATAAGCGCTTTATCATGCACAGTTTATTTAAGTTAATTACTAATGCAAACTTTAATCGCGAATCTATGGAAAATGAAATTGCTAAAGCAGCAGCTAAAACCGGAGTTCAGATTGAATCAGCGGTTTACGATGAAAACAATGATTTACAAGCTGTAAAATCAATGATTATCGGCGGACTGATGGGAATGAGCGCATATCATGCGCATGCAATTCAATTAGGGTATGAAGACGAAGCGATTCATGATTTTACAATCACAACTTTAGCTCAATTGAATGATTTGCATGATTTAGGTGCACTGGTAGCATTAGTTGATGAAACCGGAGCGTATGGAGTAAAAGTTATGGCTTTATTGGATGAGGCAAATACCACTACTTACGGCAATCCGGAAATCAGTGAAGTAAATTTAGGGGTACAAAACCGCCCGGGAATTCTTGTTTCAGGCCATGACTTGCATGACCTGGAAGCATTACTTGAGCAAAGCAAAGACAGTGGTGTAGACATATATACGCATAGTGAAATGTTACCGGCACATTACTATCCAAAACTTAAAAAATATGACCACTTAGTTGGTAACTACGGGAATGCTTGGTGGCAACAACGGGAAGAATTCGAAAAATTCAATGGTCCAATTTTATTTACTACCAACTGTATTGTTCCGCCTCGTAAGGACGCATCATACATCGATCGCCTATTTTCAACCGGCGACTGTGACCATCCAGGATTTACGCGCGTCGAGGCTGTCGACGGCGTAAAAGATTTTTCGCCAATCATTGAGCTTGCCAAAACATGTGCGGCACCAACCGAATTAGAAACCGGGAAAATCGTTGGTGGATTTGCACATTCACAAGTGTTGTCTTTGGCAGATACTATTATCGAAAATATTAAAGATGGCTCAATCAAACAATTCGTTGTTATGAGCGGTTGTGATGGACGTAAAAAAGAACGCGGATATTATACCGACTTCGCTGAAAGTCTACCAAAAGACACAATTATCCTGACATCTGGTTGTGCAAAATATCGTTACAACAAACTAAACTTAGGTGATATCAATGGCATTCCCCGTGTACTTGATGCCGGGCAATGTAATGACTCATATTCACTAGCAGTCATCGCCTTAAAACTAAAAGAAGTATTTGAACTAGCAGACATCAATGAATTGCCAATCACTTACAACATCGCATGGTACGAACAAAAAGCTGTTATTGTCTTACTTGCACTACTGCACTTAGGCGTGAAAAACATCAAAGTCGGGCCAACATTACCATCATACCTGACACCAGCTGTTGCAGAATTCCTGATCAACAACTACAACATCAGCGGCATGAGCACAGTTGAAGCAGACTTAGAATATTTTGGTTTAAACTAATACCCTTTGGGGGAAAGATAAAAAGCCGCGGGCAATGGGCGCCCGCGGCTTTTTTTTATTCTGATATAAAATAGGAAACCTGCTTGGGTTGCGGCGATGTATTCTCAGGTTCCGGTAAACTAAAGAAAAAGTTTACCGCCAGAACAATAGCAACAATTACGAAAACGAGCACTAAGCTAAACCCTGCCTTAGCACCACTTCCGCCTTCCAGCTTCTTTGCCGTAGCCGTCCGCGGCGGTACAGCTGAACGCTGCACTCGCTCGGCTTGCTCCGCAGCAGCTTTCCGCTGGGCTTCCACCTGAATCGCTGCCGCCAAGCGTCGCTGATTCTCGGTATCAACCGCTTCCGGCACTGCTTGCGCCTGTGGCACAGCCGTCGCTAACTGCGGCGACTCCTTCGTCGTCTCCGCCATTTTTTCTGCGTATTCGATTAGTTTTTCATAGGCGCTGTAAAGCTCAGAAAAGCTGACTGATTTATCGCTAGCAATGAGTTTTTGTTTCTCATAATAAGCTTCCCTGATTTTTGCCGTATCGTAAGTAGGCTCAATGCCCAGCAATTCATATAAATGGTCCATAGTTTCCTCCAAGATTTTACTTCTAGTTCTATTATAGTATGGAATCGTTCAGTTATGAAGTGGGAAAGTGTGGAGTGCTTGTCTATATTATGACTATCTTTCATTAATGAAGTTGTGTAAAATAGAATTATATTAAGAGGAGGAGAAAGTATGAAAAAATTTTTATTCGTCATTATCACAATGATTATGGTTGTATCAGTTACGCCTTTAGATGTATTTGCATTCGAGCAAGAACAATCGGCAACAAACACTGAATTGTCTACGGCTAATAATGCAGAAGATGATGGCGCAATTTCTGAAAATCAAGGAACTGACAATAGTGAGGAGATATCAGGTAATAATGTTAATAAAGGAGCACAACGAGCAGCTGACCTAACAAGTATTGCCCAACCAACAGAGTTAAATGCATCCTATCTGTTTAGCATAGTCCAAGATGGCCAATTTAAAATACAGGCTGATACAAGAAATGGTGAATCAACATTGAATGCAGCTGATGTAAGCGCAAAATTGATTAATGTTCTAAATGGTAGTGAACAGTCTATGGTAGTAGGACCAACAAGTAAACCTGGGTATATCAACTATGGGTTAAACCTTAATGACTGGAACGTTGGTGAGTATAAGATTCAGATAACAAATAATCAGAAACAATTTAAAATCTTTAATTCTGAAAATAAGCAAAGTATTGCTACTCTCGGTACCACAGAAAAGATAGCTTCTATTAGTCAGGAAGACGGAGAATTAAGAATTGTTATTAGTACCATGAGTGCCGATTATTTGGCTGGAATTATCGAATATGGTCAGTTTAGAATTCAAGCAGAAACTAGAATTGGAAGCCAACCGTTATCGGCACCTAATGTATCTGCAAAGCTGGTAAATGTTAATACACAACAAGAAACAACGTTAACACCAACAGCAACTTCAATGTTAGGTCGCATTAATCTTGGACTGAATCTTAGTGATTGGAATATTGGTGAATATGAAGTAAAAATTAATAGTGGTAATAATGTAAATTGGATTAGTAATACAATCAATATTCAAGAGTCTTTTGACTTAGGTACAACTGGACGAGTTGCAACTATTAGTCGAGTTGAAAATAAATTACATATAAGTATAACCGAACATAGTAATTTGACGGCTAACTATTTATTTAGTATGGTACAAGATGGTCAATTTAAGATTCAAGCAGATACTAAAAATGAGTCTGTAAGTATGACTAATACTGATGTAAGTGCGAAATTAGTTGATGTTAATACTGGAACAGAACAATCCATGATTGTTGGTCCAACATCAAAATCAGGATATATTAACTACGGACTAAAACTGGCAGACTGGGAGTTTGGTGAATATGAAGTCAAGGTGACCAATAAAAATCTTACTTCATGGGTTATGAATTCTGATAATCAGCAAAGTGTCGCTATTCTTGGAAATACCGGAAAGATTGCTTTTGTTAATCAGAACAATGGGCATTTACGTATAACCATTACCAGTCTAAGTGCTGACTATCTATTTGGCTTAATTGAGTATGGTCAACTTAGAATCCAAGCAGATTCACGGTTAGGATCGCAAACATTAACAGCATCAAATGTAACAGCAAAATTAGTTGAAATAAACACAAAACAAGAAACAACATTAACCCCAACAATAACTAGTGTTGCTGGTCGTATTAATTATGGATTGAATCTGGCAAGCTGGAATATTGGTGAGTATGAGATTCTCGTTACCACTGGTAATACTTCGGCGTGGATGACAAATGTTTCTAATAAACAGGAAACTATTGCCCTTGGAACAACCGGGAAGGTTGCGACTATTAATCAAACAAATAACAAACTTCGTATTACAGTAACTGAATATGCTAATCTAAATGCTGATTACTTATTTAGCATGGTACAAGATGGTCAATTTAAAATCCAAGCAGATACTAAAAATGAAACTATTAGTCAAAGCGCAAATGATGTATCAGCAAAATTAATAAATGTTACAACAGGAACAGAACAATCTATGATTGTTGGAGCGACCTCAAAATCAGGATACATTAATTATGGAATGAAATTGGCAGACTGGGACTTTGGTGAATATGAAGTCAAGGTGACAAATAAGAACCTTACTTCATGGATTATGAATTCTGGGAATCAACAAAGTGTCGATATCCTTGGAAATACTGGAAAGATTGCTTTTGTTAATCAGAACAATGGGCATTTACGTATAACTATTACTAGTCTGAGTGCTGATTATCTGTTTGGGATGATTGAATACGGTCAACTTAGAATCCAAGCAGACTCGCGATTAGGCTCACAAACATTAACGGTAGCAAATGTAACAGCCGAACTTGTAAATATAAATACACGAGAAGAAATTTCATTAACACCAACAATAACTAGTGTTGCTGGTCGTATTAATTATGGATTGAATCTCGCAAGCTGGAATATTGGTGAGTATGAAATCAGAATAAACAATGGTAAAAATAAATCATGGATGACCAATTCATCAAATCGAAACGAAATTATTTTACTTGATGCTGCATCAAATAAAGTTGCAATAACTAAACAAGTAGATAATCATTTGCGAATTATTATTACTAATGCAACTAATATCAATGCTAGCCATCTATATACTCTAAATGAAAATAACCGCTTTATTATTCAGGCCGATTCAACCTTTGAAGTTGAAGATGGTACACAAAAATTGTCGTCAGGTATAGTTTCAGCAAAATTTGTTAATACTATTAATAACAAGGAACAAGATATGATTATTGGTCCAACATCAAAAGATGGATATATTAATTATGGTATTAATGCTCAAGATTTAGTCCCGGGTCATTATGAGATTAAATTGACATCTGGAACAATTACCACATGGATTACTGCTCAAACCAATATGAAGGAAACATTTTCAATTGGAAATAGTGGTAAACTTGCAGAGATGAATGTAGTAGATGGAAGACTACATATAAAGATTACATCACTTACCGCTAATCTTGTAGCCGGCATAAATGAGAATGGTCAGTTTAAAGTTCAGGCTGATACTAGAGTAAATGAAACGAACAGTTCGACGGCTTTGTCTAGGGATCAACTGGCAGCACAACTTGTTAATGCATCTTCATGGGCTGATCAATCAATGTCAGTAGGAAATACCACAATATCGGGATATGTTAACTATGGGCTGGATATTAATGCTTTAAAAGCGGGAGAATACAGAGTTTTGTTGAGTTATAGTAAATACAAAGTGTGGATTGCAAATCCTGAAAATAAGCAAAGTACAATTAAGTTAGGTGATTCAGGAAAAACTGCTACTATCTTTACTCAATCCGATGGTAACTTGCGGATTAAGATTACTGACAATTCTTCTTCTGTTTCTTGGCCATTACCAGGTGGGAAGGTCACATATGGAATAGGCGATTATGAGGACCATACCGGGGTTGATGTTCAAGGGAATTTTTATGGTGGTGATTCAATAGTAAGCATCATTTCTGGTACAGTTATAGAAACGAATAATAGTTGTCCAACCACTGGTCATTGTAGTGATCAGTTTGGTAATTATGTTATTATTCATGGAAAATATAATGGAAAAGATTATGTAATTATGTATGCGCATATGCAACAATACAGTGTCTCTGTTTCTGTCGGACAAAACATCCAGTCTGGGCAAAAAATTGGACAAGTAGGAGACAGTGGTTTAAGTTTCGGTTATCACGTTCATGTAGAAGTACTAAAAAACCGAACTACATGGACATATTACAAAGGTCCAGGAGGAAGAGAAGGAATAGATTTCCGGAGAGAATTTAATATTTGGGGATAAATCTAAAAGCCATGGTCGGACCTGACCGTTGCTTTTCTTTTTCCCCGATAACTGGTAATTAAAGCCTGAATACTGTAAAATATAAAGAAATGTTCAGAATACAAAGGAGGCACTATGAGTTATTTAATCACAATCGGCATTATATTAGTGACTTTGTTTGTACTTTTTTGTAAACCATTCCAATTGTTTTTCTGGATTGTTGCATTAGTGAATCATCCAAGGCAAGCTGGACTTAATAAGAGTGCTGCAACTGACCTTGAAAAAATTCTCGAGGAACACGACATGAGTGATAGTGTTAAATTACAATATATTAATCTGATTCCTAGCATTGGTAGGCATAAAAATACTAGAATAGCTGAAAGTATTCAATTTGAGATAGCTGGAGTATCAAGTAAAAATGCCTTTTTAAACTAAGTACTGTTCATCCTCCAAGTTTTATCAAAAACGGATTTCGAATTCTCTATATTGGTTTTTCAACAATATGATGAAGAAAGCAAATACCGTCAATCGCTAACTTTATCTAATGCTGGCGAATCAGAAGTACTTTTTTCAGTTATTAATGATATTGACATTGAGAGACTTGAAAGTGTTGCGCAGTATTGGGAAAGTGAAAATATTTAAGCTATAATAAAAGAACAAAACAGAGGAGGAATAGTTATGGGTAAAATTGTTTTGAACTTAGCAATGAGTTTGGATGGTTATATTGCGAGAAAAAATGGTGCCTACGATTGGATTGTGGGTCAGGATGATACGAAGCTGGATACGGCAGGGCAATTGGATTTTAATCGGTTTCTTGATGAAATGGATATTATTGTAATGGGTAAAAATTCGTATGTTCAAGGGTTAGCTGTCGAATATGCTGGCCGCAATATTGTAGTTGTTGCCAATGATGCTGATTTTGAAGTGATGGCCGGTCATGTCGTTTATAGCGGTGACGAAATTATTGAAAAAATGCTTGCCGAAAAAGCAAATGGCAAGAATATTTATCTATTTGGCGGCGGATTAACCATAGATGCTTTTATGAAAGCAGATGTTATTGATGAATTTATTATCGGTTATATTCCAACAATTTTGGGTGAGGGCATTCCGCTTTTTTATGAAGGTAACCCGGAGATTCCGTTGCATCTGAATGAAGTATATATTAGTGATGGAACGATAATTGGATGTTACAGTCGCCGATAATTTGGGAGAAAGTACGGACGGATGAGCGCAGTGAGGCGCCACCCGTCCAAAACCTTAGCAACGCAGGAGGTGCTGAAATGGAGAAGGCAGAAGTATTAGCGCGATTGTATGAAGATGAGTTGCTGCAGGCAACGAATATTCAGATGGTGCAATCGGGATATGCTAAGGAAGTGTTTGTGCATAGCAATGGCGATGTTATTGAGGGTTTGTTGGTGCTCAGCGATGAGGGCAACAAGCATATGGCGGGCGTGCTGGCAAGTACGCCCGCGGCATTGGCTGCAATTGCTGAACAGCTGAGGCAGCTGCCGTTTCGGCCGCTTTTGTTGCACGGCCGGTATGATGAGATTGCGCAATTGTTGCCAGGGCGGGAGATAAAACCGCAGGTTTTTTATCGTTATGAGGGGCCGATACAAGAGGTCACGGATAATATTTGCCGGGCTGAAAATGTGGCGGCTGATAAGGAGAAGATGCTGGATTTATACAGTGTGCTTTTTGAAGAGAATGTTCATGGCAGTATGAGTGATGAGCGCTTAATTCGTGATTTAGCGTTGGGTGTTTATTTTATATATAGCGGTGATGAAGTTGCTGGTTTGGCGCGATATTCGGCTAAAAGCGATAATTATGCTGAGATTAATACTGTGATTGTTGATAATAAATTTCGTGGTCAGGGTTTAGGTAAGGCTTTACTTAAACACATGATTAATCAGAGTTTTGCTGAGCGCCGGACGCCATTCCTGGTTACTGGTGAAGATAATGTTATTGCTAGAAAAATGTATGAGGGATTAGGTTTTGAACAAGCTGCCTTGTATGCTTATGAGTTTTATGAATAGAATGTTTTGACCTGGATATGGCCTTGGGCCATATCCAGGTCTTTTTTTCCACCTACATTTCGTGGTATAATTCAGATATGTGTTTTAGGAGGTTTTTTTATGGATAGAACCGAACAGATTAAGGGATTGGCGAAGCAATTTTTGCCGCGGATTCAGGCGATTCGCCGTGATTTACATATGCATCCGGAACTTGCTTATAATGAGGTGCGAACTTCAGGAGTTGTGAAGCAGGTTTTAGATGAGATTGGAATTCCATATAGCAGCGTTTTTAATACTGGTGTGTTGGGAATTATTGAGGGAACTAAGCCTGCTGAGGGAAAGTTACCGGTTGTTTTATTGCGTGCCGATATGGATGCATTGCCGATTCAAGAGGAAGTTGATGTTGATTTTAAGTCAACAGTTGAGCAAGTGATGCATGCGTGTGGTCACGATGGACATACGTCAGGACTCTTGGGAGCGGCAATGATTCTGCATCAATTGCGTGATAGTTTTAGCGGTACGGTGAAACTGATGTTTCAACCGGCGGAGGAAACTGAGGGCGGTGCCCGGCAGATGATTGAAGAAGGCATTTTAGAGAATCCTAAAGTTGATGCCGGATTCGGGCTGCATTTATTTGGCGGTGCTGAACGTGGTGAAGTACGTGTAAAAGCCGGTGAATTATATGGTGCGCCAGACGAGTTTGAGATTACTATTATCGGTGTTGGTGGCCATGCTGCCGAGCCGAATAAAAGTGTAGATCCGATTAGTGTGGCAACGCAGTTTATTAGTAATACGCAGACAATTCTGACGCGGCGCATCGATCCGATGATGCCGGCGGTGATTTCGTTTTGTAGTTTTCATGCTGGTGATGGATTTAATGTTATTCCCGGAGAGGCAACTTTGCGTGGGACAATCAGAACCTTGAATCCGGGTGTGCGCAAGCAGATTCCGGAACTGATGGAGCAGATGCTGAAAGACATTTGTCATGCAAATGATGCGAAGTATGTATTCAACTATATGCCATCATATCCGCCACTTATTAATGATGTTGCGATGACTGATTTTGCTGAGGCGGCAATCACAAAAATCGTTGGCAGTGAAAAAGTGGCACGCCTTGAGCGGGCAAATCTTGGTGCTGAGGATTTTGCTTATATTACTGAAGCAATTCCGGCCTCATATTATTTGGTTGGTATTAGGGAACCCGGGGGGGAAGAACCAATCTTTCATCATGCCAAGTTTGCTTGGAATGATGAAGTGTTGGAAATTTGTGCCGCAACCTTAGCACAGGTTGCAGTAGATTTTTTAAAATAATCGAATGGGAGATTTATATTGATGAAAAAAGTAACAGGGGTACTAATATTTTTAGCAATTATCGGGGGGATAGGTGCCGGTATTTATGGAATTATTATGATGTTTATTGAGTTACCGAAAGAGATGATGTGGTATTTAAGTCGCGGTGATATGAGCGCTTTATTTATGCTTATTCCTTTGATACTTGTGCCGGGAAGTATCATTTTTGCTTTGTGGATTATGTATAGTGTATTTATCAAACCGGGACGGGTAAATAAACGGATGCAAGCAAGTGGAACCAAGAGTGTTGGTTTTGTTAAGTCACTAGCCCAAACGGGAACCTATATTAATGAGCAACCAGAAGTGAAATTTACCGTTGAAATTTTACAAGATAATGGTTCAATGGTTGAAGCTGAGGTAAAAACAATTGTTGCGCTAACAGATTTGGCACAGTTGCAACCAGGAGTTCCTATTCCGGTTGTCTATAATCCGACTACCATGGAATGTATTTTTGATAATACACCTGATACTGAGCGGTTACAAGATATGATTGATCGGTACCAGTCATCAAGAGACCCGCGCGGATTGACATATAGCGAGCGGGTTGAAATTCGTAAACATGGTATTCAGACACCGGCAATTATTCAGGATATGAAGATTACCGGAGAGCAAGTTGGCGACAAACATGCGGTAGTGATTTCAATTGAATTACCGGTTACTGTTTTAGGCAGTGTGCAAGTAGTTAGCCGGGAAGTTTTCTGCGCACCGGCAATGCTAAGCGAGTTACAAATTGGCAAGATTATCAATGTCCAACTATTACCTGCACACCCAGAACGATTTGCAATTATTAATCAGGTTACTAAAGATGGTTTATAAAATAAAAACCCCGACCTATCATTGATAGGTCGGGGTTTGTGCTATTATTTGCGTTTCTTTAAGAGTAAAATTCCGCTTGCGGCAATACCAGCGCCAATCAAGAGATATGGCAGGGTATTTTCACCTGTAACCGGTAGCTCAGATACTGTATCATTTTCAATTTCAGCAGCTGGTGCGGCACTCGGTTTTTCATAGACGAAAGTAAGCACTTGCGTTCCAGCAGTTATTTTAGTAGCTTCTGGTTTTTTAATAAGTGTATAGCCATCGAATGCTTTAGCGTTTGGAACCGTGAAACTGCTTTGCAATGGTAGTTCGGTTGTTTCACTTGGCGCTAAAATGTTGCCGGCAGTGTCCAAATATTGGACTTCAACTCGACCGGTAAAGATTATCTTAGCATGAGTTAATGTTGCGAATGCTGAGAAACCGCCGACGCGTTCAGTAAACGAGAAGTAGTCACTTGTGGTTTCGACAATACCTGATGCAGAGTCATAAGTAAAAGATAGTGGTTGATCGCGGAAAATAATGCTCGAATCAGGATTCTCATCATACATATATTTTGCAAAAGTATTACCGGCAGGGTTTACATTTGTCCCGGTTAAGGTGTTGTAGTTTATTGCATCCACTAAATTGTTGTTAATTATCGGGAAGTCACTGATTTTTGCTAAATCAAGAGTTCGCATACTAGCAACCGGACAGGTTGTACAGATTGTTGGAAAAGTGTTATCAAAACGGCTATCGTAGTCAGTCATTAAGGGAATTAATGATGGCTGATAGGTATATGTACTTGTACCCTGCTCAACATATTGATATTGTGTATCTTTTTTAGTAACTAAAATTTGTGTAAATGAGTGAATGTTAGCACCGATACCATTTGGTGGCAACTGTGCACGAGCAGAAGCCAATGCAAATAAATTATCAGTAGTTGCATATTCATTAAGACCGTTACTATAATTTAAGCTTATCGCGACACGTAGAAAACGCAATCCTTCAAAGTCAGTAATAGCATCAGCATCAAGTTTCAGAACTTTACCGGTATTACCAACAGTCTGAACATAATTTTGATCAGCATTACCTAATGTTCTGGTATATAACATTTGCATGGAAATGTCATCAAGTGAATCTGGTTTACCAAAAAATATTGTGTTTAATTGCTTGCGCAAAGCATCATCAATGACAACATTCGGTAACTTGACAATTTCCTGCATATTATCGCCTAATGTCCAACCGCCAAAACTTGTCGTTGTTATAGAATAAGTTTCGAGCTCAGATGAAAGCTCATCCATATTCTCAGAACTTGGTTCAGTTATATTATTGTCACTTGAAGCTGTATCTTCAGTAACTGTATTCCCTGCTGACACATCGCTAAATGCGGCCGCAGATAAAAAAAGCGGTTGAGTAAGTAGGATCCCTAACCCTAAAACAGCAACCAAAGCTGGTAATCGTTTCATAAAATTTGCCCCCAAAGTCTATTTATAAATACAGTATACATTTTAACTATATTTTAATTATGAGTTTAGAATATCTTTTCGTGTTAAATTCTGGGAGAAAGCGATAAAAGCCCGCAACCTGAGGTTGCGGGCTTTTTAAATTTAGTAAGAAAATTGAAAGAATTATATGGTATAATTTGAAAGGTTTAACAGGTATATTGTAGTTGTTAAGGAGGTATGTAATGAACGATACAAAAATTTTAGTTGTTGATGATGATATTGAAATAGCTTATGCAATTCAGCAGTTACTAATTAATGAAGGGTATACAGTACTCGAGGCACATAATGGTCTTGAAGCCTTACAGCTTATTGATGAACAAAATATTCAGCTGATAATAATGGATATTATGATGCCAAAACTTGATGGCATTTCGGCACTGCTGAAAATCCGCGAATCAAAACATGTTCCAATTATTTTATTATCGGCAAAGTCGGAACAAAGTGATAAAGTTTTGGGGCTGTCAATCGGGGCAGATGATTATATTACTAAACCATATGATCCAGCTGAATTAGTTGCCCGGGTGCAGTCACAATTACGACGCTTCCTTACGTTCAACACAGAAAAGCGTGTTGGGGGAAACTGTATCATAATCGGGGGTCTAGAAATGAATTTAGATACTCATGATTTTTATGTTGACGGTCAATCAGTAAAGTTGACGGTTACCGAATTTAAGATTTTGGAATTCTTAATGAGTCACCCCAATATTGTCTTTTCGGCACAACGAATTTATGAACAAGTTTGGGATGAAGAAGCCTACGCCAGTGATAATGCGGTAATGGTACATGTGCGCCGGATTCGCGAGAAGATTGAATATAATCCAAAAGAACCAAAATATTTAAAGGTGGTGTGGGGCGTTGGCTACAAAATCGAAAACAATTAATAAGAATATCCTCTTTGCTTTAGTTATTGCACTGTTGACTGTTATGTTAATAGTCTTATCAGTGGTAGCAACAGTTTATCTTGATATGAGTGCATCAACATTTCGTCAAAATCTGCATATGCAACTAATGCTTGTGGTACTTGTAATGGGGCTATTAATACTTGTATTTAGTGTTGTTTCATATAAACGAATAAATGATACAAGTAAAACTATAACACTTTCAATAGAACTAATACTTATTTTTATAGCAAGTTCAGCATTGCTCTACACAATAATCCCTTATGCAATTAGCGAAACAGTTATTAGCATGTGGAATGACACCTTGCAAATGGCTATTATTATACCAAGTTCATTAATAACTGGTGGCTTTTGCATATATATGCTTTATCAACTGATTGGTAAAATAAAGTTACATCGAATTTTACCGGACTCATTGTTGTATAAGGGCGCTTTATGGTTAAAAGCCAATATTCATACAGTTTTCGGGAAGGAAAGTAAGTTAGTCACTCTGACCCAAAAGATGCAAGTAACAACAGTATTGTTTTTGCTCTTGGAAGCTGTTTTGGTACTGTTGGTATTGTTGCTTTTCTGGGCAAGCAGTTATTTCTATTTACTGTTTGTTGGAGTGATAATTATTGTGGCAATTATTTTTTATTGGAGCATTCAGGCAATGCTTGCCAAGATTAATGAAGATAATCAACGCATTATTGCCGAACAAATAAAGTCAGAACGAATGAAATTAGAATTGGTGACTAATGTGTCTCATGACTTACGAACACCACTAACAGCAATTACCAGCTATATAGATTTACTTGCTAAAGAAGAATTAAACGAGCAAGCAAATCAATATGTAGATGTCTTGAGTGAAAAGTCACGCTTGTTGAATGTACTGGTTGATGACCTATTTGATTTGGCAAAGGCAAGCAGCGGGAATCTTGAACTCATCTTAGATCAGGTAGATGTTCATGAACTGGTAGAACAAACAATTGCAGAAATGGCTACAGAGATTGACTCAGCAAGTGTTAAATTGATTGTACAAAATGATAAGCAAGGTCTATCTATAGTAGCTGATGGTGCAAAACTATACCGAGCATTAGCAAATTTAATTGATAATGCTCTGAAATATGCTCAGAGTAATACTAGAATATTCGTAAAAGTATTTACCTTAGGTGAACAGGTTATGATTAGTGTACAGAACACGGCAAATTATGAGATGGATTTTGTGGCAGAAGAAATTAGCAGTCGCTTTGTTCGCGGCGACAAAGCACGTGCGACTGAAGGAAGTGGACTGGGACTTTCAATTGCGCAAAGTTTTGTTGAGGCTTGTAATGGAACACTCAAAATTGTAGTAGACGGTGATATGTTTAAAGTTACTATTGGTTTTCCTTTAGATGAAAAATAAGAAAAGCCCGCAACCTCAGGTTGCGGGCTTTTCCAACTTCTCTATGCAGTCAAGTGCCGGAAAATTTGTTACACTAGTAATGAGGTGAACGGTGATGAATTTTCAAGAGCAATTAGTTGAGTTAAGAATTGAGCGAGGGATGTCGCAGGAGTTTTTGGCGGAAAAGATTGGCGTGTCGCGGCAGGCAGTCGCTAAGTGGGAATTAGGACAGGCTTATCCGGACTTTTTAAACTTGCTGGCATTAAGCAAGGTATTTCTGATTAGCATTGACCGCCTGGTTCGTGGCACTGAGGCAGACTACCAGCAGCAAGATGTGGATATGCTACCGGCGGAGAATGCCGAGGTAATCGCCTTTTTGCTTCGCGCCAAAAAGGCGACCTACGCCGGACATGGCGGCGAGGCGACGTCCAGCCGTCCGGCTTCGCATGATTTGCAGTATGCCGAAGGTGAATTAGTTTATATTGATAGTTACTTAGGCAGTTCGCGCTTCGCTGGTGAAGAAGCACTCTGGCGTGAACGCCGACCCTTTTGGTCGATGAATTATGTTGGCAGGGTACTTAGTGATGACTTCTCCAGTGCTTTTTTGAAAGAAGCGTTGGCGCAGGTCCCAAGCGATCAGCCGTATCGCGGACCGCTGATTTACCGTAATGGTGTGCATACGTATCATTGCACAATTCAAGGAGATTTCGAGTGGTTCCAAGGCCACGAAGAAATTTACTGCAATAATATTAAGACGTATGAATGCTATTTCCATGGTGGTCTTATCGTTTAGGGAGAAATTGGAAAAAAGGCGACAGCTGCAGCCGTCGCCTTTTTGTTTTGAGCTTATTAATAAACTACATAATTTACACAAAAAAGAACTGGTAATAGTGCTTTTTTTTAAGTATGATTAGAGTAATAATGAAGAGGTGTAAAAGAATGCTGCTGGTATTAAGTGTGCTGATTGTTGTAGTTGGGGTCGTTGCAATTATAGCATTTGTTGTTATCACAAATAAGCGTAATGTTGATGAAACAGTGCCGGTATATTTACGTGAGTCAATCGGCGGAATAGAACAATCGGTGCGAGTACAGACGGTTAATGCTAAGTTTGGATTATTGGCGCTGGCACTGGTTTTTCTTGTCGGAATAGTTTTGTTTGCTATGATTGTTCTTGAGGAATTAGAGCTTGGGGCAGCCTCTGCGTTTGCTAAAGAGATTATGAAGCAGTCAGAAGACTTTATGATAGCTATGCTTGTTGTCCCAATTATTCCAACAGTGCTGATGTTCTTTTTCCCGATTTATGTAGAGGTTAATCAAGGGCAAATTTTAGTGAATAACCGCTCGCTAAGCGTGCGTAGCTTTGGGATTAATCATTTGTTCGCCAATAGTCGGATGATTTATTTGAAAACAGATACTAAACTGTTGATACTTATGCCGATGAGTCATGAGGCGCTGCGCCGCTATCCTGATCGCCGCGTGCTTGAGGAACAAGAACGGGAGTTGCGCTCAGATGTTGATCGTTTAGAACATGCTTTGCTTGGACGTGGCATTGAGCAACGCAAGTATGCGGTGATGAGCAGAGTGCTCATTAGCTTTGGCATTATTTTTGGTTTATTTGCAATTGCAGCTTTTGGTCTGCTTATTGGCAAATATTATATTTAGGAGTTGGGAAAAATGGAATTAAATTATAGTATAGATGAGGCAGATAACTTGTTGTTTCAGCGAGATTATCTTGTTAATGGCCGTTCAAAAGTGATGGCCAAACGAATTCGTAACTTCTCTCTGCTTGTTTACTGTATTATCGTTATTGTTAATCTTATTGTGGCTGCAGTCATTCGTGAGCAAAAAATTTTCCTGATTGTAGCAATCATCATAGCTATTGAGCTTATTTTCTGGACGATATTACTGCTAACAAAAAAAGTTGGACAAGTTGTTTGGTTTTTAGGCAAACGGAAAATAAAGAAAACCGTACATGAGTATTATGCTGAGAAAAGTCTGGTCGGTAATGGTGAGCCGGTAAAGATGATCCTGAGTGAAACCGAAGTGCAGGTAATAAATAATCAAGTTGAGACCCGCATCGCCTGGGGAGTAGTTCCACAAATTGTTTTTCTTGATGATGTGATTTGTATCTATACTTCGGAGATGACTGCTCAGTTGATTGCAGTTAAACACTTCTCAACAGAAACATTTACCGAGCTGGATAAATATCTGCATGATATAGCTGAGAAGTTTGGGATAAAACTTATTAAAAACAGCAAGTAGCCAACTTGCTGTTTTTTCTTTTCTGCAAAAATTGAAGATGCACCTGCAATTTTCATTCTTACCCAGAGCGAGTAAAGCACCTATAATACAAGTAAGCCAAGAAAGGAGCGGATACAGTGATACGGATTGATTTTATTGCACCGCCATTGAGTGGTCATTTATTTCCAATGCTATATCTGGCGAAACAATTACAAAAGTATGCACCGGGATTATATGATATCCGTTTTATCAGTGGCGAAGGCAAAAGAAGTGTTATTGAAGCCGAGGGTTTCACTATGCATGCACTGATGCCGGATGACCCATTTATATTTGAACGCCTCGCCCGGGCGCAAGGGCGGACAAGCATGTTTCATCAGGCTTTCCGGCTAAGCAAAAAGATTGGCGAAATGACTGAGGAGATAAAAGCAGTCATTAGTGAGCGGGATACACAGCTAGTGGTGAATGATTTTATCACCTATCCCGGCGTCTTCGCAGCAGAACAATTACAACTGCCATGGATAACCTGTATCCCGACGCCTTTCGCCATCGAAAATATTGATGGCACGCCCGCATTCTTAGGCGGCTTGCAGCCGCCGAAATCCTTTCTCGGCCGCGGTCGTGACGCTGCCGGTCGACTGCTGGTGCGTAAAGTAAAGCAAACATTGATATTTGCTTTACGCAAGCAACTGGGAAAATATCTGCCAAGTTTATACCGGGAAGATGGCAGCGAAGCGATTTATTCAGCCACAGCAATTATTGCTATGGGCTATGAAGGATTGCAATTTGAACGCACTTGGCCTTCACAATTGCAATTCGCCGGGTATGGTGCAGTGAATGAAGAAATTGAACTGGAAATTCCATTCGCACGTTTTCAATATTGCATATTAGTGACAACTGGAACGATGCTGCCACTGGCGCAACAAAAGATTGACCGTTTAATTGAACAGCTTGCACAGCAATTACCGGATACACTATTTGTGGTCAGTGGCGGTGATGCTAAGGCATCGACATATCAACAACGCGAAAATATTTTGCGAGTAGCATTCGTGCCATACAATCAATATCTGGCTGATTTTGACATGGTAATTCATCATGGCGGCGCCGGAATTGTAAACCTGTGCATTGAACATGGAAAACCGGCGATTGTTATCCCGCAAGACTACGACCAATTTGATTTTGCCGCCCGAATCCAGTATTTCGAAATTGGAATTTGGGTGAAGAAACCAGCGGTTCAATCGCTTTGCCAAGCGATTGAACGTATCCGCAAGCAGCCGGCTTGGCCGCAATTGGAACAATTGCAAGTAGAAGTGCAACAGATGAATGCTGGGAAAATTATCCATGAAGTCATTCAACGTGAATGGAAGAGAGGTGAGCAGCAATGAAAATTATTGTAACCGGAGCAACCGGATTTTTGGGTAAATATCTTGTTAATGAGTTGTTAGCGAATAACCATCAGGTTGTTGCAATAGGTCGAAATTTTGAAAGATTAGCGGAATTAAAAGCCCTTGGTGCCGAAGTATTGGCAATTGACTTAACTAACCGAAACAAGGTGCTGGAATTAATGCCAACTGCTGATGTTGTTATTCATGCAGCTGCACGCTCAACCGTATACGGTCGATGGCAAGATTTTTATCGTGATAATGTTCTTGCCAGTGAATATGTGCTGGAAGCATGTCAAAAGATGACGATTAAGCGTTTGGTATTTGTATCTTCACCAAGCATTTATACAGCCAAAGAAGATCGTTTCGATATTAAAGAGGATGAATATGAAGTTGAAAATAAATTGAATAATTATATTCGCTCGAAGATTGCTGCTGAAAGACGCTTACAAGCATTGAAGGCAGATACTGAGTTGGTAATTGTCCGGCCGCGAGGATTATTCGGTGTCGGCGATACAAGCATTTTCCCGCGACTGTTGCGTGCGAATGGTACAATCGGTATTCCATTATTTAAACGCAAGCAGCCAACAATTGTTGATGTTACCTGTGTTGAGAATGTGGCTTATAGTTTGCGATTGTGTTGTGAAGCAAAAGCTATTGATGGAGAGGTTTTTAATATTACTAATGGTGAGCCTATGGTGTTTAAAGATATTATTGAACGGATATTCAGGCAACTGGGCGATGAGGTGAATTTCAGGTCAATGAACATTCGCCTCATGTATGGGCTCGCTGCGATATTGGAACGAACTTATCAGCTTTTTAGAATTAAGAATGAACCAGCGCTGACCAGATATACGGTTTGTACGTTGGCATACAGTCAGACACTCAATATTCAGAATGCGGTTGATAAATTAGGGTATCAACCACAGAAGACAATGGCGCAGGGGATTGATGATTATGCGCGCCATTTAATACAGGAGGGGTTCAAATGAACGTAATTAATATTCGAGGATCGGCACGTGCGGTGCCAAATAAGGTCAAGTACTCAAGTGAAATTGATTGCGAGTTGGGGAAAGAAGAGGGCTTTGTTGCCAAAAAAACCGGAATTGAAACACGCTACTTTAACACCGATGGAACTGCTGCTGAGTTAGCGGCGACGGCGATTCGTCAGGCACTGATTAATGCGGAAATGGCATATGCCGATTTAGATGTAATTATTGCTGCTTCAGGGACGCCACAGCAAATTATTCCCTGCAATGCCAGTTTGATCGCTGAACAATTTTTGGCAGAAAAACATAATATTCCTTGCTTTGATGTAAATGCTACTTGTTTAAGTTTTATAAGTGCTTTTGAAGTTGCTGCGGCATTTTTGGAAACCGGTAAGTTTAAAAATATTCTTGTAGTTTCGGCTGAATCAGGCGATGGTGCCCTAAATAAAGGCCATTATGAAAGTTATGCATTAATTGGTAATGCGGCTGCGGCATACATTTTAAGTAATGATAGTGATCGTGGTCAACGTTTTGAAGTTATTGACACCAAAATGTGTACATATGCTGAGTTTAGTCATGCTGCGGAAATTCGTGCCGGCGGTAGTGCGCTTTATTTGGCTGAAAAGACCAACAAAGAAGATTACTATTTTGATATGAACGGCATCGCTTTGATGAAAGCAATGCTTAAGAACATGCCTGACTACATGGATGATTTCTTAGCTAAAAACAACATAAAAATGCAGGATGTTAATCATTTTGTGCCGCATCAGGCAAGCGGCCCGGGAATTAATATTCTGGCAAAAGCGTTAAAGATTCCAAAGGCTAGGATTGTTAACATTATTAGGGATTATGGTAATACGATTGCTGCGGCAATTCCGTTTGCTTTTGATTACCTACTTGAACAAGAAAGTGTTGCCAGTGGTGACTATGTTATGTTAATCGGAACTGGTGCCGGGGTATCAATTGGCACAATTCTTTTGCGGAAGGTGTAAGCATGTTTACCAAAATGACCTTATTTTACACTGGGACAAGTAACCAGCGAACGCGATTTACGCTAAAGGGTGGCAGTTGGGGGACAACGGCCTACCCGGCAACTGTTTGCATCTTGGAGCATCCGCTGCATGGCACAATCCTCATTGACACCGGCTACAGCCTGTCAATGAAAAAGCATATGAGCAACCTGGTGCATGCAGTGTACCGGCAGGTTGTTGGTGCGCAAGTCGTCGCAGACGACTTAGCTGCCCATATCGACCCGGATGACGTTGCACTCGTCATCCTTTCGCATTTCCATCCTGACCACATTGGCAGCTGCAATGCTTTTAGCAAAAACCAAGTTGTCTGCTCGCAGGCCATCGCTGAACTTGCGCAAGCGCACAAGTTCAAGCAGCTCCGGCAAGGGTATTTTGCCGGACTCTTTCCATATATAAATGACCAACTCAGCTACATTGAAAGCTGTCCGCAGGTGGAAGTAGTCGGGATTGGCACTGGTTTTGATTTGCTGGGTGACCAAAGCTTGTTGGCCCTGGCAACGCCGGGCCATGCAGTTGGACATTATAGTTTTTTGATTCAAACCAGTGATGGCCCGGTACTGTACGGCGTTGATGCCGCTTGGCATCAAGAAGCCATCAGCGAGCAGCGCTATCCAAGTGCAATTACCAAGTTATTTATTGCTAACTACCAAGAAATGATTGCCTCGGTGCATAAACTGGAAACAATTGCCAAAGCCAACCCGCAACTACCAATATTTTTCTGCCATTGTACCAACTCGCATCAACAATTAGCAGCATTTTTCAACGAAAGGGGACGAACTGATTTTGCGATTATCACAAATAATTACCTTTAGTACAACATATCTGCAAGTGAGGTACTTGCGTTATTTGAGTGTAAAAAAACCGAGCGCTTTTGCCCGTTGGCAAAAGCGCCGACTGGAAAAGCATGTGAAGCGAATTGTTAAGCATTCATCATATTATCGCAATGTTTTATCCGAAAAAACATTTAATGACTATCCGATTATCAATAAACAAGTGATGATGGAACATTTTGATGACCTGAATACTGCCGGTATTTCTTTGAATCGGGCTCGAGTATTAGCGCTAATGTCTGAACAAGAACGAGATTTCTCACCTAAAATCGGGACGGTCTCAGTAGGGTTATCGTCGGGAACAACCGGAAATCAAGGTGTGTTTTTGGTTAGTGACCATGAGGTGGCACAGTGGGCAGCGGCAGTTACTGCGAAGCTGATTGACTTTAAGCAATTCCGCAAAGAGCCAATTACAATTGCCTTTTTTATGCGCGCCAACAATAATTTATATGAATCAATGAATAAAGGGAAAATTAATATCAACTTTTTTGATCTATTAAAACCAGTGAAGGAAAACTTGGAGCGACTCATGATATTACAACCTAACATTATTGTTGCTCAACCATCAATGCTACGGATAATCGCTGATTATTTTGATGGTAAAACATTGCCCTTTGAACTAAAAGAAGTATATAGTATCGCTGAGGTTTTGGATCCTGTTGATGAGATGTATATTAGTGAGCGGCTTGGCCTGCCGATTAAGCAAGTCTACCAAGCTACCGAAGGATTTCTTGCCGCATCATGCAGTCATGGTTACTTACATCTTAATGAAGATGTTGTTTATATTGAAAAAGAATATCTTGACGCTGAAAAACGCCGCTTTGTACCAATCATAACTGATTTATATCGCATCAGCCAGCCATTGATTCGCTACCGCTTAAATGATGTACTTATTGAGTCACAAGAGCCGTGCCCTTGTGGTTCGTGTTATACGCGGATAGATGCGATCGAGGGGAGAGAAGACGATTGCTTCGTTTTAAAAAACCAAGCAAACGAGATGATTACCATATTCCCGGATTTTATTCGCTATGCCATCATCAATGCAGATGCTGCAATCACTGAATATAAAGTAAGCCAAAACAGTGCAACTGATATTATCGTGTATTTAAATATTACTGATGATGATTTTATAACTGCGCAGCAGACTATTCATCAAAATTTTGCTGACTTATTTGCCAGCTATGGAATAACAGAATATCTTCTTCAATTTGAGAACGCGATTCCTGAATCTAAAAATAAGAAACTACGCAGGATAGAGAGGATGCTATAGGCAGTTGAGCACAATTAATATTTAAATGTTGTTAAATTTGGTTGAAAATGTTAAAATATGTTTACGCCAGAAAATATATGTATTTCTGGTAGCCAGAAGCAGAGCTGACCCCTATGGCTAACTGCCTCTGGCTTTTTTTAAAAACGGCGCGTATTTACGCGCCGTTTTCTATAGATTCAAACATATCAAGTAACAAGAAGTTAACAATATTTTGTAATTCAATTTTTGTTGGCTGGTTATGAATACTGAGCATTGGTGTAGTAATATCGGCTGATGCGGTAATATCACTGATGATTGCATGGTAGAGGTGCTGCTGGTTTGCAAGCGTTGAAGAAAGGGATTCATTACTAATTTCAAAGAAATAGGATTCACCAAGATAACTTGCAAGTAAAGTTCTAATAGTTTCTTCAGCAACTTGACCGCCGCTCATAATAATTAAGATATTCTTTTTGTTTCGTTTGATTAATTGTTCGTTATGGATGATCGATATGATATCAACAATATCGGTGTTATAAAGTTCTGGTAGGTTATATGTTTTTATCAATGGTTGATATGCGATTTTAATTGCTGTTGCCAATGTTAAATCTTCAGTAAGTTCATTCTGAACAAATCCGGGAAAACTGAAATTAATCAGATATTTAAGCAATTGCAACTGAATTTTTTTACGCATAACTGTATAGGTCTGCGGTGAGGTTAAAGCAATATCAGTGGTTTTCCCCAAGTTCAGAATAAACTCTGTAGTAATAGTATCAAGTTGGAATTGCTTTGCCAGGACTTGCATCGTTTTAGGAATCTCCGGACCTAGATAGGTTTGGATTTCGACATTTGAAAGCAGTGGGAAAGTAATGTGGTAAGTATCACCATTGTTGAAAGAAATTTCCGGAAAGGTGAGTACCAGCAAGTCCATAATATCTTTCGCAATATAAAATTCAGGAATAGATTGCATAAAATCATCAATTCCCTGACGGAACTGAATTTTATGTTGATAAACGTTTCGGTATATCATGATGCAAATATAAAGGATATAGTCCCATTTGTGGTGAATTGGTATTGAACAATTATATTTGACTTCCAATAAGTCAGCAGCATTCTTCATAAAATCAATATAAGGAATTTCTTTGTTGAGGGTGTCGAGGCGCCAACTTTCATTGCCGAAGAAGTATTGAATGTGGTCAAAGAAGAAATAGCGAATCGCAATTTCAGTACCAACAATTTGCAATGGGGCACGTTGTAATACAAGTCCATAACTAGAGAGGCGCATTTCCAAATGCGCCAGCACGGTTTTAATGTTGCGGGCATTTGCAAAAAGACGTTCGGTTAACTCGTTGATGGTGATGGTATCTTCGCGCAGCAGTAAAAAGATGGTTTTGAATATAAGTGTCTCAGACCATAATTGGCTGGATAATATGCTTAGCGTTTGATCAATTGGTTTAGTTATGGAAATTCCATGACCTTTGGTTATGTGGATTTCCCAGTTTTCCGGCAAATCAAGCTTAATTGCTTGGAGATCATTGCGGATTGTATTCTCTGAAACATCCAGTAGCCCGCATAAGTCGCTGATTGTACATAGCGGGTGCTCGACCAGGTAGTTAATAATGCTTATTTTACGATATATATCTTTTTCTAAATGTTCTTTTGATAGCAGTGGAATGGTAACCACCTCCGATATTCTTATTATACCGAAAAGCCGAAGTTCTGGGTAGGGTTGTTTTATCTGAGCAGAACATGATAGAATAAGAGTAATATGATGAAAGGAGTGTTTGGGATGAAAACAGTGGATGAGTTTGTTGCTCAGTATGTTGGTGAGCAGAATGCTTGGTTAACTACTTTTGTTGAATTTATGCGGGAAAGTTATCCGGAGGTTCCGGAAACAATTGCTTATCAGAAACCTACTTACAAGTTTCCGAAAACCCATATTGCCTTCTCTGTTGCGAAAAACCATTTTACTTTCCATACACCTGATGTTGAGAGTATTGAGGAATTAAAGTCAATATTACCATTGGCAAAATTTGGCAAAGGATCAGCGAAAGTAAAGTTTGTTGATAAGTCAGCCCAGCCAGTACTTATGTCAGTCATTGATAGTATTGTTGAACGACATGCTGAAAGTTAAAAACAGTCTCACGGTTGGTGAGGCTGTTTTTTGTTTTTGAATATGGTTTGCCACATAAAAAAAGAGAAGCTCTGCAAAGCTTCTCTTTTTCTATTAACATTATCCCCATTTTTTTACATGGATTAATAGGACAGATTTGTTGATTGAAAAACAGTAAAACATTCTAGTTGAAAAATACTTTGAAAATCTATATAATAGTCTGGTATCCAAAGGAGGAGCACAGATGAAGATTACTGAACAAGAAGTTTTTGCTGCGCAAGAGAGTTGGGCGAAAGCCATTGTCGCAATTGGGGAAATGGCTCGTAATGGTGGCGACTATCAAGCCCTTACCCGTCAGGTTGTCGCAGATTTATATGCATTTGATGAACGTGAGGTTTTGTTTAAACCAACGCGTGCCAGTGAGACTCCGTTTCGGACTGAAAGTGTTGAGGCAGTTTCATATTTTGCCGGAAATGGCGTCGTTGAGGAAGACCTAGGTTTTGCTCTGCAGCTTTGGAAAGACATCCGTTTTGAAAACCATAATATTATCTTTGATGAACATAACAAAGCATATACTATGGGACATTATTATTTCTATGATGCTGAAAGCTATGATGAGTTGAAAGTTGAATACACGATGGCATTCTGCCGCACCAAAGATGGTAAGGTGAAATTATTTTTGCACCACTCAAGTTTCCCATATAAACGCTAAAGCGTCTTGAAAAGTCCGCTCCCACCAGGAGCGGACTTTTCTTATTTTCACAATTTATTGCCAAATCATTGCAAGATAAAAAATAGCAACTTATAATGAAACTAGCAAAAGATTTGCAAAGGGCGGATGGAAGATGTTCAATTATATTTTACTCTCAATAAAAGGCTATAAAAAAGAATTTTTGCGCAATGATGTCATTTCTGGCGTTGTTGTGGCAGCATTAACTATCCCGGTTTCAATGGGGTACGCGCAAGTAGCAGGCTTGCCCCCTATATATGGCCTGTATGCATCGTTTCTACCGGTCCTCGCATACATCATCTTCGCCAGCTCACCACAGCTGATTTACGGCATTGATGCCACTGCCAGTGCGGTGACCGGCTCAATTCTGCTTGCTGCCGGAATCGCCGCTGGTTCAACCGAAGCGCTCATCTACGCGCCGCTTTTGGCATTCTTCACCGGGGTCTTCATGCTCCTCTTCGCAGCGCTGCACCTCGGGCGCTTCGCATCCTACATCTCAACCCCGGTTATGAGCGGCTTCATTTCCGGCATCAGTATTTCCATTATCGTTGGTCAAATTCCCAAGATAATGGGAGTCAGCGGTGGCGGCTCGGATTTCTTCGCAAACATTTCCGCGATTTTTACTCAACTTGGCGGCATTAACTGGATTTCGCTGGTCATGGGTATCATCGCCGCGGCAATTATATTAGTAGCTAAAAAATTCTTTCGTAAGATACCGGTGGCACTTATTATATTAGTGCTGGGAACAGCGATAACGGCATTTTTCCGCTTAGATCAATATGGCGTGGTTATAGTCGGGGAGATTCCTCAAGGATTGCCGGCATTTTCACTGCCTGATTTTGCTGCTATTGATAACTGGACCTTTGTTATCCTTGGTGGTCTGGTCTCGGCAATAGCTTGCTTTGCCGGCTCATTGCTGCCAAGCAAAAGTTTTGCAATGCGCAATAAATACACGGTCGATGATAACCGCGAAATCTTTGCTTACGGCGTTGCTAATATTGCAGCAGCAATTTCTGGAACCGCACCTACCAGCGCCAGTGTATCGCGAACTGCCGCTAACGAACAATTCCGCGGCAAAACCCAAGTAGTTTCAATTGTAGCTGCAGGAGTTATCGCTTTTGTATTACTCTTCTTAAGTGGCTTGCTTTACTATATGCCGCAACCGGTTTTATCAGCAATCGTGCTTGCAGCATTAGTAGGTGTCATTGACATTGATGTTTCTATCGCGCTATTCCGTCATACGAAACGTGAAGCAACAATCTGGCTGGTGTCACTGCTGGGTGTGCTTTTAGTAGGCGTCCTCTTTGGCGTCATGGTTGGTATTGTACTGTCATTTCTGGTTATTATTGCCAATGTGGTATCATCGCAATCAGCTGAATTAGGGGTCATTCCTGAACGCGAAGGCTATTTCGATATGCATCGCCATGATGATGCCCAAGCCATTGAAGGAGTAGTGATTTATCGTTATAGCAGTCCACTGGTATTTGCTAATATTAATACCTTTATAAACGGCTTGGACCGAGCAACTAAAAAAGATAATCCTAAAGTTGTCATCATCGATGCCAGCGCCATAACCCACATTGATGTAACAGCAGCTGACACTATTCGTGACTTGTTGTCCCATTATCAAGAACAGCACATTCAATATTATTTCGCCAACACCATTGGTCGTTTCCGCGATGATCTGCGCAAAAATCATGTGAGCAATGACATTGAAAATCACCTGACCAAAACCATAGACGAAGCTTTAATGCGGGCAGAGATAGAAATATAAAAAGACGGCCTCTCCGATCTGGAGGCCGTCTTTTTCCAACTTATTCACCCTTCAAAGGAATCCATAACTCCATGTAAGAACTATCAGGAGTTGAACCATAATAAAGCTCTATCGCCTCGGGGGAAACGGCGATTTTTTTATTTCTTACCCACAAATACATATATTGATAAACTTTGGTGATGGTATCGGTGATAAGCATCTCAAAGTTCTCGGCTTCGAATTGACAAACAATATAGTTGCGAGCGGTTAGGGTATAGTGTTCCAGAGTATCATCGGCGTACTCCTTATCAGTTTCAGCACCAGCAAAATATTTGACTTCTTTAGTTCTTTTTGCAAGGTTTAGATTGACGCCGATTTCATTCCCGTCAGGCAGGTATCCTTTAATATCTTTCTTGGTCTGATGAAGTGTATTCCAAACCGCTTCAAGCGGGTCTGCACTTGGCGGTTCAAGCACGCCGGTAGCGGTAAATCCGGAAAAATATTTGGGGTGCGCCAACGTTTTTCTGGTTACTTCCAGAACAATACCATCAGTAACAATCGGTACATCTTCGTCAATAATCGTATAATGCAAAGCTATATCCGGTTTAGTGAAATGTGATAAAATAATTGGATTATTCCGATATTCGGAAGGTGTCATACCATATGCTTCCTTAAAGTTACGCGAAAAAGTTTCCGGATTTTCAAATCCATATTGCAGACAGATAGTCAGAATATTATTCGAATTATTAAGTTTAAGTTCCTCGGAAATTTTTGCCAATCTCCTGAATTTTACATACTCCATTGCGGTAGTACCAACAAGTCTTTTGAACAACTTCTGAAAGTAAAATGGTGAGAGGCAGGCAGTTTTCGCCAAATCCTCAATGGTCAGTTTATCTGCTAAATGTGCTTCAATATAGTTAGTAACTGTATTAATTGAATCCCAAGCTTCCATGTGAATCGCTCCCTTCTGACTTAAGTGTACTACAAAGCTCCTGACTATTCTTGACAGAGAATGCTTTTATTTTGGGGAAAATGTAAAAAGACGGCCTCTCCCAAACGGAGGCCGTCTTTTTCTATCTTAATAAAACCGAATCATCCACCAACTCGGTACCACTATTTTTCTGGAAGAGTGCCAGCAAATCGGTGACTCCCAGCTGTGCCTTTTCAGCACCGCTGACATCAACAACAATCTGACCTTCATGCAACATAATCAAACGATTACCATGCTTCAAAGCATCATCCATGTTATGAGTAATCATTATCGTTGTCAGATTTTTTTCAGCAACCAGTTTATCTGTTAGTGCCAAAACCGATTGACTGGTTTTAGGATCCAGAGCTGCGGTATGTTCATCAAGAAGCAGTAATTTTGGCGCAATTAAAGTTGCCATCAGCAAAGTCAGTGCCTGTCGTTGACCGCCAGATAATAAACCGACTTCAGCTTTGAGTCGTTCTTCAAGACCGAGATCAAGACTCACTAATTGTTCGCGGAAGAAATTACGGTCTTTATTGGTAATGCGCGAAAATATACTAGGTGTACGACCGCGATTCATTGCCAAGGTTAAGTTTTCTTCAATTGAAAGTCTCGTTGCCGTACCTAGACGCGGGTCTTGAAAGACGCGACCGATACATTTTGAACGTTTTTCAACTGAATGCTTGGTAATGTTGGCACCATCTAGAGTGATAGTGCCGGAATCAGCCAGCAGCGTGCCGGCGATAGTATTGAGCAGAGTAGACTTACCAGCGCCATTGCCACCAATTACGGTAACGAAGTCGCCGTGCGCCAAGCTCAAATTCACTCCTTTTAAAACGTGGTTTTCATTGACCGTACCGGCATGAAATGTTTTTTGAATATTCTCTAAAGTGAGTAGTGCAGACATCAAAATTTTGCTCCTTTCTTTTTACCAAGTTGCTTAATGGCATTGCTAATTAGCGGCGAGCAAAGGGCGATTGTCAGTAATATTGCCGTTGCTAATTTCAAATCAATCGGGTTAATACCGAGTTCGAAGACAATTGCCATAATCAGACGGTAAATGATAGCCCCAACTACAATAGTCAGCAAACGCATACCAAAAGTCAGATTGTGGAAAATCACCTCGGCAATGATAACTGCCGCAAGTCCGATAACGATAGTCCCAATACCCATACTGATATCAGCATACCCATTATTCATCGCCATCAGTGTTCCGCTAAGAGCAATCAAACCATTTGAAATCATGTAGCCAATTATCTTCATCCGATCAGTTCGCACACCATTCGCCTTGCTCATTGTCTCATTATCGCCGGTCGCGCGAATTGCCAATCCAAGACCAGTGTTAAAGAATAAAAACAACACAAGAATTACTAAAGCAATCATTACACCACCGATAACCAGCATCGCCATATCACTTGAAAGCCCAAGCGGCGCTAACCACTGAACCAAAGTTTCCTTGCCAATTAAATTCAAGTTCCCTTGACCCATAACGTGCATGTTGATTGAGTATAAAGCGGTCATAGTTAAAATACCGCTCAAAAGTGCCGGTATTTTAAGCTTTGTCGTGAGCAACCCGGTACAAAGTCCGGCAATCATTCCAGCACCAAACCCGGCCAAAACTGCAAGCAGCGGGTGCACGTTAATGGTAATTAACGCCGCACAGACCGCCGCTCCTAAAGGAAACGAACCCTCAGCAGTTAAATCGGCAATGTCCAAAATTCGGTAAGTCAGGTAAACCCCGATTGCCATTATTGCCCAGATAAATCCCTGGGAAACACTTGAAAATAAAATGTCCATAAAATTTCTGCTCCTTTATCAATTAATTCGGCGCTACAATGCTGTCTGGATCAATACCGATCTTTTCAGCTGTTTCGCGATTAATGACTAATTGTAATTTTTGTGAAGTTTCAACTGGCATTGTTGCCGGAGTTGCCTCACCTTTTAATACTTTAACTGCCATCTCACCGGTTTGCTTCCCTAAGTCATGATAGTTAATACCAAATGTTGCCAACCCTCCGGTTTCTACTTGATCAGTCGAACCAGGAATAACCGGGACATTGTACTTTTCAACAACGCTTGCAACTGTCGGCATACTTGATGCAAGGGTGTTATCAGTTGGAATATAAATAGCATCAACTTGTTTTGCTAAAGTTTCAGTTACTTGCTGCACATCATTAGTTGATGTAACCGTCAATTCCTTAACGGTAACTCCGGCAGCCTCAAGAGCAGTTTTAGCTAAATCTGCTTGAATCTGTGAATTAGTTTCACTTGAATTATAAAGAATACCAACCGTTTTGGCATTTGGTACAATTGACATCAATAAAGCAGCTTGTTTCTCAATCGGTACCATATCGCTGGTTCCGCTCACAGTACCACCAGGTGCTTCCATTGATTGCACTAAACCAGCATCAACCGGATCAGTAACTGCAGTAATCATAATTGGCACATCTTTGCCTTCATTCACCAACGCTTGTGCCGCTGGTGTGGCAATTGCTAAAACCAAATCATTGTTCTTAGTTAACCGTTCGCTCATACTTTTCAGATTCGCCTGGTCGCCTTGAGCATTTTGGTAATCAATTTCTAAATTCTCACCCTCAACATAACCGGCTTCTGCCAATGCTTCCAAGAAACCTTCACGCGCAGCATCCAAAGAGGGGTGACTAATTAATTGTAAAATACCAATGCGCACTGTGCCGTCACTGGCCGTGTTGCCTCCGGCACATCCCGCCAAGGCGCTTGCTGTGAGCAAGATGATTGCTCCGATAGATAATAATTTTTTCATGATATAAACTCCTTCTTGTTTAAACTTTCTTTAGCTGTAACAAAAAACACGATTTGGATAGATAAAATCTCAAATCGTGTTCAGCTCGTCAATTTAAATAAAAAGAAAAAGCCACCTAGAATAGAGTTCTTATCTATCCATGTGGCTTTTGGTATTGCAAAATGCTTTAGCCAACATAGATACAAACGTTTGTTTGCACCCATGTTAGTTTCATGACTACAAACAGCATCTAAAATAGCTAAAGTAAAAATTATTTAATTGTTTCAGGTTTTTAATCGGCGTTTGCATAGCTCGAACCTCCACAATAATTTTTATTGCTTTAATGATAGCAGGCAACAGCATTACTGTCAATTATATTCTTATAATATTAGATAATTCACATAATTTATCATAAATGTGGAAAAACAAGTGTTGTTTGGTAGTCACTACTTCTATTTTAATATATAATGAAAATAGAAGAGAGAAGGTTTTATTATGGGAGCAGCAATTGGTGCGTTATTATCGCCGGCGGTCGGAGTGGCTATCAGCCCATTTCCAATCGTTGGCTTAATCCTCATTTTATTGAGTAAAAAGGCAAAGGTAAACAGTTTGTTTTATACATTAGGATGGGTACTGGGGAATTTAATTGTATTTTTAATTGCGATGATTTTCATGGGTGCCATCAGCAGTGGCGGCGAGCCGGGTATGATTGCTCGTATTGTATACATTGTGTTGGGGCTCTTGCTCTTTGTTGTTGCCGGACGTGAGTTTCATAATCGGCCGAAAAATGGCGAAGAAGTAAAAACGCCGGGATGGTTTGAAAAAATGAGCGCGATTAAACCACTGGGCGCAACAGTTTTCAGTTTTGCATTAGCTGCGGTTAATCCTAAAAACTTGTTGTTATCATTAACTGCCGGAGTGGGTGTTGGAACTTTAAACTTGAGTGTTGGTGAGAATGTTGCAGCCACAATTATTTTCTTGTTAATTGCCAGCTCAACAATAATTGTACCAACCATTGCCTTTCTAATATCAGGTGATCGTTTGAACAAAACCCTGGATGTAGTCCGTGACTGGCTCATTAAAAACAACGCAATTATTATGGCAGTGCTATTATTATTTATTGGCCTCAGTGTCATCAGTAAAGCATTTTAATTTTCGGGAGAAATTTGAATCCCCGGTCCGCCCATGGCGGACCGGGGATTTTCTTTTTAATGAAAAATTATCACTTCATTTGAGAATAATTTTGGAAAACGGTACCATTAAAGCATAGAATGAAATTTTGAAGGAGTGATTTTGATGGAGAAAATAATACTTTCACCAGCTAAATATGTGCAGAAAGAAGGAGCAATTGCTACTATTGCTGACTATGTGCGACCATTAGGGGAAAACCCGTTATTTATTGCTGATGACTTTGTTATGGGGATTACTAAAGATAAAATCGAACGCAGTTATGCTGTAAGCAGCGGTATTCTTCACTTCGAAAACTTTAATGGTGAGGCTTCTAGAAACGAAGTAAGCCGTATTGGTAAACGGATTGAAACTGACAAAATCGATTGTGTTGTCGGCATTGGCGGCGGTAAAACGTTAGATACCGCTAAAGCAGTTTCATATTACAGCAAGCTGCCGGTTGTTATTGTGCCGACAATTGCATCGACTGATGCACCATGCAGTGCTCTGACAGTATTGTATACTGATGAAGGTGTATTCGATGAGTACCTATTCTTACCGCACAACCCAAATCTGATTTTAGTGGATACTGAGATCATTGCTCAAGCACCGGCGCGACTGTTAGTTGCCGGTATGGGCGATGCCCTGGCAACATACTTCGAGGCTCGCGCCTGCAAGCGCTCGAACGCCACAGCAATGGCTGGCGCGCAATCAACCAAAGCGGCGATGGCACTCGCTGAGTTGTGCTTTGAAACATTATTAGAGAGCGGCACGGCAGCGCGCCTGTCAGCTGAGAACAAAGTTGTCACTAAAGCTTTGGAAGATATTGTTGAAGCGAATACGTATTTAAGCGGCATTGGTTTTGAAAGTGGCGGTTTGGCGGCTGCTCATGCGATTCATAACGGGATGACGGTTATTGAAGAAATGCACCACCTCTATCATGGTGAAAAAGTTGCTTTCGGAACAATCACCCAGTTAGTGTTGGAAAATGCTCCGCAAGAAGAACTTTACACAGTTATCAACTTCTGTAAGGAGCAAGGTTTGCCAACAACTTTTGCTGAGCTTGGTGTTGAACATGTTGCTCAGGAAAAATGGCTGGAAGTTGCCGAGCTTGCTTGCAGCGAAGGCGAAACGATTTACAACATGCCATTTGAAGTAACACCGCAAGATGTTTATGCGGCATTGTTGACTGCTGATAAACTCGGTGCAGCATTTTAATTCTTAGGGAGAAATTTGAATCCCCGGTCCGCACGAGGCGGACCGGGGATTTTTCTTTTCAAAAAAGAACAAAATAGAACATTAATTCGTTCAGAAACTGATTTTTTAAAGACAAACAAAAGTGAAATAGTGAATGAAAAAGTGGCGTATTAAATTGTTAAATTGGTCAAAAAATTTAAACTGATTTTTATCTGAATGAAAATAACCTTATATAGCATAGAATTTTTACGATATTGCTTGTGTTAAACAGCAGAAATATGCTAGAATGAGAAAGTTCGAAATTGTTTACTTTTGTACAATTTAATTCAATTGTGCAAAAAAATGGGTTATAAAGTGAACAATGAAACTATGGAGGTTATATATTATGAACATCATGGAAATTTTAGGGACAATTTTAACCAACAATAAATTGTTAGGTGCAATTTTCTCAACAATCTTTATTATTTTGTTAGGATACTTCTTACGTAAAAAGAATATCGTTGATGATAAAGCCGGGAAAACTTTGAGTACAATTCTTTTGTCAGTGGCATTACCGGCATTAGCGTTCAACTCATTTATGACAAATATTACACCGGAAACATTTACAACAGGATTAAATGTATTTATCTTCGGATTTGTTGCGTATATCTTATTGATTATCATTTCTAAATTATTATATATTCGCCAAAAAGGTGATCGAAAAGATACTTTAGAAATCTTAACTGTATTTGGTTCAACAACTTTCTTCGGTATTCCGATTATCAATGCGGTATTGGGAAAAACCGGAACATTATATGCAAACTTATTTAACATTGCCTACCGTGTATTCTTATACTCTTATGGATTAATCACAATGTCAGGGGTTAAGTTCGAAACGAAGAACTTAAAACAAATTTTATTAAATCCAATTATCATTGCAACATTCTTAGGGTTAGTTATTTGGTTAACACAACCATACTTACCACAAGTAACGGTAATGGTTGATGGTGAAGCAGCAAGCTTCGCGTTCCTGCGTATTGATCAAACATTGCCATGGGTATTTCAAGGATTTACATACCTTGGTTCATTAAGCTCACCGTTAGCTTGGTTGGCAATTGGTATGACATTGGCTAGTATTTCAATCAGTGAAGCGGTTAAAGAAAAATTGGTTTGGGTATACGGTGTAATGAAATTATTGGTTGTACCATGTATCTTCTTATTGATTATGTTTGCTTTAAACGCAACATTCTTGCCATTAGGTTATGAAGCAATTACAGCAATCATGATTATGTTGGCAACACCACCGGCAACGGTTGCAGTTGCTTATGCAATTAACTTTGATAAAGAAGCAATCTTTGCTTCTAATGCATCATTGTTAACCACAGTGCTGGCTGTATTTGCAATTATTGGATGGATTATTGTAATGACCGTTTTAAACACTGCAGGAATTTTAGTATAATGAAAAGAGCTGTTTCGATTTTATCGAAATAGCTCTATCTCTTTTAAAAAAGGTGGAGTAAAAATGAAAGTATTGTGCTATGGGGTTCGCGATGTTGAATTACCATTCTTCGAGAAATTGAATGAAAGCTTTGGCTTTGAATTAAAATGCATTCCTGAATTGCTTAATGATGAGACTGTTCATGCGGCAGACGGTTGTGAAACGGTTATGTTACGCGGAAATTGCCCAGCAGATCGTAAGAATTTAGAAATCTATAAAAATTATGGGGTGAAATATGTTTTAACTCGTACTGTTGGTTACAATCATATTGACCTGGATGCTGCTAAAGAACTTGGCTTAAAAGTTGCTTACGTGCCATTCTATTCGCCGAATGCAATTGGTGAATTAGCATTAACTTTGGCAATGATGTTGGTGCGTCATACTGCCTATACAGTTGCGCGAACTCATGAAGGAAACTTCATTGCTGATAACTTTATGTTTAGCCCGGAAATCCGCAATTCAACAGTTGGGATTGTTGGTCTTGGTAAAATCGGTTTAACAACTGCTAAATTATTCAAAGGCCTTGGTGCTCGCGTATTGAGTTATGACGCATTCCCTAAAGAAGGCGTAGACGATATTGTTGAACAAGTAAGCTTTGAACAATTGATTGCTGAATCAGACGTTATTTCATTGCACTGTCCATATAGTGCGGCGACAGGAACAGTTATTACAGCGGATGTTATTAGTAAAATGAAAAAAGGCGCAATCTTAGTTAATACTGCACGTGGTGAACTGCACGATGTTAAAGCAGTAATCGCTGCTCTTGAAAGCGGTCAATTAGCTGGATTTGGTGCTGATGTCCTTGAAGGTGAAGCATCATTCTTCTACAAAGATTTACAGAACAGTGAAATTGAAAATGCTGATCTGAAAAAATTGATGGATCTTTATCCACGGGTATTAATTACACCGCATATCGGTTCTTACACGGATGAAGCGGTAACAAATATGGTGGAAACATCATACGAGAACTTACAGGAATTCATTGAAACCGGTAGTTCGAAAAATCAATTGGCATAAAAGTGAAAAGGCATGGAGCTAAAGCTCCATGCCTTTTTTAGTTTTCGAAAGGAAGATTCGGATGAATAGGTTGCAAGTTCTGAATAATCGAAAGCACTTTTTCAGTATCAGGAGCATTTTCCTGAGAAAATATGTACATCATTAACCCTAGCGCTCCGGATAAATAGTATTCAACAGTATAGTCAAGTGCTGCATCGTTCTTTTGACCGCGGCTGATTAACATTTGCTTGACGAGCGGTTTGAGTGTATCCTTCATCTTTCTTTGAAATCTTGGATCTCCTTTTTCCCCGAGCAACACCGTGAAATACTTAGCATTTTTTTTATACATATCAAGGATTGTCTCAGATGCAAGCAACAGCTCATCTTCGGTCTTTATTTTTGTTGGTGGTAATTCATGAATGGTTGGTATTAATGAATCTTCTATCTCTTCTAATAGACTATAAACGTCTTCAAAGTGGGCATAGAATGTTGAACGATTGCACTTTGCCAAAGCGGTGATTTCTTTTATGGTTGTTTTCTCTATGCCATTTTTAGTATAAATAGTCCAGAATGCTTCAATTATTTTTTGTTTAGTTTCTAGTTTTTTTAATTCATGTTTAGTCATGCATGGCCTCCTTATAGGCAACAAAATTGCAAACATTGTTGGTTGAATTGACTACCTGCACACCATATAATAATAGACAACACGGTGTTTGTCAAATTTAAAAATATTCATAACAAGGAGCTTACAATGTTATTAAAAATCAGAAACTTAAAAAAATCATATAAAATATCAAAGGATAATGAATTTATTGCCCTTAAAGGAATTGATGTTGATTTTTCTTCGGGAGAATTAGTATCTATTATTGGAGAATCAGGCAGTGGTAAAAGTACATTAATGAATTTGATTGGTGCGCTTGACCTTGATTATACCGGAGAAATCAGTGTTGATGATGTGGATATCAAAACTATGAATAGTCATCAGATTGATAATTATCGAAAAGATAAAATCGGCTTTGTTTTTCAGTCATTTAATCTTATTCCGCACTATACGGTACTGGAAAATGTGACGATATCTTGCATATTGGCAGGTATAGACAAAAAAGAGCGTGATGAAAGAGCTAAAGCAATATTAAAAAAAGTCGGACTGGAAAATCATTTATCAAAAAAACCTAATCAGCTTTCGGGTGGTCAGATGCAGCGTGTTGCAATTGCCCGGGCACTTATCAATGACCCAGAAATACTTCTGGCTGATGAACCAACAGGCGCACTTGACTCGGAAACAAGCGAGCAAATATTGGCATTAATAAAGAGTATTGCAGATGAAGGCAAACTTGTTATTATGGTAACACATTCTCAAAGTGTTGCTGCCGCATCAGACCGGGTAGTTCGTATTGCGGATGGACTAATTGTTGAAGATATCAGCAAAAAAGAAGTTCAGCCGGAACAATGGAATAACGCAAAAACTCAAGGGCATTCAAAAGGAAAACTATCATTTTTCAATAGCTTAAAGATGGCATTTAAAAATATGAAAGAGAAGAAAACCAGAAACTTACTTGTTTCTTTTGGCTCATCTATTGGCATAATGAGTGTCGTCTTAATGCTCTCACTTGGAAATGGCATCACTAATTATATGAACAATATGATGCAGGAGTTTGTAAATCCATTAGTGGTTGAAGTAACTAAACCAACAGAATCAAGCCAGTCTTCCTCATCGCTGGCACCGGATCCTTCAACTTTTTTAAATGAAAAAGAAGTATTTACGCAAAGTGAAATTAGTGAACTCTCAGATATAGCGAATGTTGAGAGTGTTGAGTATGGCTTTAGCACGACCTCAATGAATGACAATAAAATCGTCTATAATGATGAAGAACAGGTTGTTACAACAATTGCTACAGTATCGCAGGCAATGACAAACAGCAGTATCAGTAGTGGAACAATGCCAAGTGGTAATGAAATATTAATTGACGAAGGTACAAATGAAAAGTATGCTGAATCACTGGTTGGCAAAGTTATAACAGTAGAGTTTAAACTCAATGACACCTTGATAACAAAAGAATTGACTGTGAGTGGAACATATCACTCAAGTAACGGAAGTATTGCTAATTTATCAAGTGCTTATGTTGACTATGACTTGCTCACTAAGCTGGCACAAGATAATGATATTTCCCTTGAACCGAACACAATATATTTGGTGGCAGCCAGTGAAGATGATGCTCAGTCAGTGAAGCAAGCAGTCACCGACCTTGGCTATAGCGGTTCGCAGTCAGAAACAATTGCCAACATATTTAATGATATGATAAGCACAGTTACTTTAGTATTGGCTGCTGTTTCCGGAATATCATTGTTTGTTTCGGCAATTATGATTTTAGTTGTTTTGTATATTAGTGTTGTAGAACGGACCAAAGAAATCGGTGTTCTCAGATCACTTGGTGCCCGAAAAAAAGATATCCGAAGAATTTTTACCGGTGAGGCCTTTTTGATTGGTTTACTTACCGCGTTAATCGGAGTTACCTCAGCCTTTATTCTGCAATTTGTGATTAATACGGTTGTTGCTCAAATTATTGGCTATGATGTGGTGGCAATGACTGTGCAATATATAATAATTGGCGTTGTTATGAGTGTGGTTGTCAGCACAATTGCCGGCCTGTATCCTGCATCGCGAGCTGCAAAAGTTGATCCGGTAATCGCCTTAAAAAGAGACTAATATTGAGTTGAGAATTACACGGTAAACGCATCGTGAATAGATAATCTGAATAATTATTTGGCATAAAAGTGAAAAGGCATGGAGCTAAAGCTCCATGCCTTTTTTTCTTACTCAACAGCGTCAATAACTGTCGCTACACTTAGGTTTTCTTCTTGTAAATCCTTTTCCATGTTATTATATACTGACTCGTCGAGCATATTCATCGATTTACCAATGCACAGGGCGCTGATGCTGTCGTCAAGGACATTCACCGCAGTTACCAGCATCTCAACCGGGCGGTTAATTGCCAGAATAAAGGTGTAGGCTGCCAGCGCGGCCGGGTTGGTGAAACCAAGGCCGCTGATGATGGTGAAGAGCAGGATGGCGCCGGCACCGGGTGCTGCCGGGGTGCTGATTGAGCCGACAAAGGCGAGGGCGATGATAGCCATAATCTCGATACCGCCAACTGAGTAGCCGGCGACGCTGGCAATGAAGAAGGTGGCGATGACTTGCATGATGGCAGTGCCGGTCATGTTGAGGGTTGTTGCCAGTGGTGTCACGAATGAGACCAGACTTTCATCGACGCCGAGGTCATTGCTTGTGGTTTCCATGTTCAATGGCAAGGTTGCTGCTGATGATGAGGTTGAGAAGCCGAAAACAGCAACTTTGTAGATTTTCTTTAGGTAAGGGATTGGGGATAGTTTAGGAATGAAGAGCAATACTAATGGCATGATGACAAGTGCGAAGACAAAGAGCGCTGCAACTGTCAGAATCATGTAGATAATTGCCGGTTGCAAGTATTGAACACCGTATGATGCAAAGGTTCGCACCAGTAAGGTAAAAATAGCAATTGGCCCGACTTTAGTGATAACAAAGTTGAGGAACTTCATCGATAAGTCATGCACTTCATTGTTAAGTTTTGGCAGGATTGAAATTTTGCTGCCTAAAGTTTGAATACCAATACCGATTAAAATTGCCAACACAACAACTGCTAGAATTGAGCCATTGCTAGTAAAGGTTGCTAACAAGTTTGGCTGAATCAAGTTAAGAACAACATTTAGCGGATTGCCACCGGTTGTTGCATCACTGACCGTTGTTAAGTCACTCGGAGCAGTAAAGTGGAAGATGCCCAATTGATAAGCGGTGAAGCCAACTAGAGTACCAAGTGCTAATGCCAAGCCTGATAGCAGGATGAAATTGACAAAAGTTTTCTTTGCTAATTTATTTAACATTGAGGTATCATGAATATGCTGAATCGCCTTCACAATCGAAGTGAAAATTAACGGAATCAGTACCAGCTGCAAAGCGCGGACAAATAATTGACCGATGATGTAGAAGATGCCGATGGCTTGATTGTTGCCTTCAGCAGTAATATCGGCAAAGAGGATGCTGTTGATTGTTTGCCAGATATTTTCATTACCGCTTGCGGTGAGTTGTTCGCGCAAGAGAATGACGCCGATACCGACTAATAAGCCGGCAATAAGTGCAATCATGGTTTTTTTAGTAAAAGACATTTTTTTCATAAGCAGGACTCCCATCTAGAATAGTGTAAAATGTGATTCATCCAAAAAAGCACAATAAAAAAAGCTTATTTGATCCATCAAATAAGCTTACACTTGTACGTGCAGATATAGTTTCCTTGCAAACCTCTCGTGTTTACTTAAAGGATGATTCGTTTACAATTATAACAGTGTCAGTGGGAAAAAGTAAAGAAAAAACGTTCCCGCGGGGAACTTTTTTTCGTACCTAGATAAGATTGAAATGAACACAAGCATTATAAATGCCGTCTTTGTCCACATCATCAGTCACATAAGCCGCCGCCGCTTTCAGCTCCGGCACCGCATTGCCCATCGCAATTGGCAAACCGACCGCGCCAAACATCTCCAAATCATTCAGCTCATCGCCAAAAGCAATTGCCTCAGACTTATCAATGCCAAGTTCCGCCAGCATCTTCTCAATGGCATAAGCCTTGGAAACATGTTCGGGGATAACATTCAAAACCACCGGAGCAACCACCTTGGCGCTCACTCCGGGCACATCAATTGAAATACTATCGCGATCTTGACAATAAATCGCAACCTGGTAAACATCATGGTGCTTGTAATCATTCAAGGAACCATTGATCTGCGGATATTTATCAAAACGTTTATCGAAATCAGACAACTGCCGGTCAGCAATGATCCGTCCGCTTGGGGTTTCGTAACCAATAATAACCTCGCCGCTTTCAATTCGCTCGTGCAAAGCATCAAGAATCATCGTAATTTTCTCCTCAGCGACGAACTCCTTGTGGATTTCCTCGCCATGAAAAACTAAACTCTGCCCATTAGAAGAAATGTAACTGTGCATCCCTAGAGCATCAACCAATTCTTGAATAATTGCCTTACCGCGTCCGGTGGCAATTGCGGTAATAATACCATTAGCTTCAAGTTTACGAATCGCATCTTTAGCAGACTGCGGAATCTTCTCAAACATAGTATCGCCACTGGCATAACTATCAACTAAAGTACCATCAATATCAAAAAAGGCAATTTTATATTTGGCATGCATAAACATCATCCTTTACTCATAATTTGGTGTATCTGAAACAACCAAACCAAATATTTTAGCAAATGCCAAAGCTTGGTCCGGTAAAACAATACAGCCGCTTAAACTTTCGGGAGAAACCACAAGCTTTTGAAATTGGCAAGTTGTCAGGTCTACACCATCAAGTGAGGTTCCGTGAAAATCAACCTCATATAAATCGCATTCATAGAACTGAACGCCATCGAACTTGCTCTCAAAAAAATCGCTGCTCTTAAAATTACAATTAGTAAAGCGCGCGCCTTTAATATCGGCATAACTAAACGCACACATCTGCAAATTGGAATCACTCACCTGGAAATTGCGTAAAAAACTTGAACCAAAATTAGCGCCAACCAATTTTGACTTGCTAATCAATACCCGATGGGCGATTACTTCGGAAAAATCGCAGTTAATAAAAATACAATTTTCAAATAAGACATCACTAAGTTTAAGCTCGGAAAAAGTCACGTTTTCGAACGTTACTTTTTCAAAAATCACCTCATCAAAGTTGAGACGTTCATCAATTGCATCAGCAATTGTAATATTACTTAGCTGACACTTGTTGAAATAGTTGTCGTCATAGTTAAAAAAATTGATTTCAGTTAGTTGTTCTTGGATTTTTGGAGCCTGAATTTTTGCTGCCATAATGAATCACCTGCTTAGTATTAGCCTATCGTAATTGCCAATAATTGTAAAGGTCAGAAACAGAAAGCAAGGGAGCTTTATTCGTGAAATTGACAAAAATGTGGTATTATTAAGATAGTGAAAGGGCGTGATATCATGATTGAATATCGTGAAGCAACAATGGCGGATTTAGATTTGCTGGTCCGCTTACGACTTGGGTTTCTGGATTTAGTTGCTGATAGTGGCAAAGCAACAAATGAATTGGAACAAAATATTAGAAATTATTTTCGCAAGAACCTGGCTGACGAAAACTGTGTGGCAATATTGGTAACAATGGATAATGCACTCATTGCAACCGGAACAGTTTTCTTCTACGAAAGTGTGCCAAGCTATGACAACAATAGCGGCCTGAACGCATATATTACAAGCATGTTCGTAGAACCGGTTCATACCCATCAAGGCATAGCCCGCTCAGTATTGGATCGCCTGATTAAAAAAGCTAAAGAACGCGGTTGTGGGTATGTGCAATTGGCGACGACAGCACAAGGCCAACCATTGTATACTAAATATGGTTTTGAAAAATCTGACACCTTTATGAGCCTGAAATTAAAATAAAAAAGACACCCCAAGGGGGTGTCTTTTTTTATAAATTTATCGAATCTAAGAATTGAACGATACCCTCTTCATCATTGCTTGCAGTAACCACATCAGCTATTGCCTTAATTGCATCTTCAGCATTGCCCATTGCGACACCAATGCCGGCTGCTTGCAACATTGAAATATCATTTTCGCCATCGCCGAAAGCAATCGTGTTTTCAATTGGAATATTGTGATAAGCAGCAAGTCGTTTTACTGTTTCACCCTTATTAACATGTAAAGGAATAACTTCGATATTGTTAAAACGTGATGACTCAATATGTATTGAAGCAACTTGCTTGAGTTCAGCACGAGCTTGTTCTAATGCCGGTAAATTATCTTCGGAAATAGCAACTGCATTCATGTATTCGTCAGCATGTTGTAAAAAGACATCTCGGTCTTCAACACAAATAATTTCAGCAGTGTCATCCTTTATATACACCCGGTCACGGTCAGCCGGCTCAAAGCGTTTTGGCGACAACTGATTGTAGTAAATACCTTTGCGGGCAAAGAAAAAGAAGGGAATATCATACTTCTTCAAGATATCATAAGCAATTACTGCAGCTTCGCGGCCGAGACGCACCTCGATAATTTCTTCCTCGGGTGTTGCCAGATAAGCGCCATTGCTGCCGATAACATTTGTCAGCGGCCCAACTGATTGCGCCACTTCGTGAGCAGCGACCGGCATGCGCCCGGTCGCAACGGCAAAAATGTGACCATCAGCCTGTAACTGATGAATTTTTGCCAAAGTTGCTTCACCAATTGTATGATTAGACTGCATAAGTGTACCATCAATGTCACTGCAGATTAAGTATTTCTTCATTTTATAAGTCTCCCTTTTATATATGCAAGTAGCTTTATTCTACCACATTATTTAGCCTTGCAATAGTGCCAAACTTGTAACTGGCTAGTGACACTAAGAATAAAGTGGTATAATATAGAATGATTTTAGTTTATTGAGGAGATATAATAATATGCAGTTTTTAGGATATATTGCTGCGGTTTGTACAACGATTTCGTTTCTGCCGCAAGCAATTAAAACCGTAAAAGAAAAAGATACCAGCAGTATTTCGCTGGGCATGTATTCGTTCTTTACATTTGGCGTGTTCTGCTGGGCCATTTATGGCATCTATATTGGGGACATCTCGATTATTCTAGCAAATGTAATCACCTTTATATTTGCCGCGATTATTTTAGCAATGAAGTTGAAATATAAATAGTTGGGGGAGAACTTTTAAAAGCCGGGGACGCTGCGTCCCCGGCTTTTTTGGCTTTTAAGGCATATAACACACTGAAATCATTAAATAGTGATAAAATTAATACATAAGGAGTGAACGATTATGAGATTAGTTATGATTCGTCATGGACAAAGTGAATGGAATAAGTTGAATTTATTTACCGGCTGGACCGATGTTGATTTATCTGAAGAGGGTGTAGCTGAAGCACGAGCTGCCGGAAAACTGTTGAAAGAAAAAGGGTTTGCCTTTGATGTTGCTTATACATCGGTGTTAACGCGAGCAAATCATACTTTGAATTTAGTGCTTGCAGAGATGGAGGAGTTGTGGGTGCCAGTGTACAAATCTTGGCGTTTGAATGAGCGTCATTATGGAGCATTGCAAGGTTTAAATAAGGAAGAAACAGCAGAGAAATATGGTGCCGATCAGGTTCATATCTGGCGTCGTAGTTATGATGTGCTGCCGCCATTGCTTGAAGAAGATGATCCGCGTCAGTCTAAGTTCGACCGCCGCTATCAAATGTTAGATACAAGCACATTACCAAGCGGTGAAAATTTGAAAGTGACTTTAGAACGGGTGCTGCCATATTGGGAGGATGAGATTGCCCCAAGTTTAAAGGCGGGAAAAGAAGTCGTTATTGCAGCTCATGGTAATAGCTTGCGTGCTTTGGCTAAACACCTTGAGGGAATCAGTGATGATGACATCATGGATTTAGAAATTCCGACCGGTAAACCACTGGTTTATGAATTGGATGATAATTTTAAAGTACTGAATAAATACTATTTGTAAAAACTTACTCAGTTTAGGATAATGTAAAAAAATTTATGATTTAATTGATTTATGGTACAAAGATTGTTAATATAAATTAAATTACAAACTCAAACTAGAACTGTGGGGAATATAAATGAAAAATAAATATGTAAAGGTACTTCTGGGAATAATCTTGATGGCAGGAATAATCGGTTATTTTGCAATTCCGTCTGCTGCGGCTGAGGGTATAGTTATTAATATACCTGATGCTGGTTTAAAAACGCAATTGAATCGCGCTTTGGGACAAGCAGATACAGCTGATATTACTGATACCCAAATGGAGACGTTGACAAATTTGAGCACTACGGCAAGCCCGTCAATTGCTGATTTCACCGGGATAGAGTATGCAATAAACTTACAATCTTTAAGTGCAACTTCGTTTACTGGTGCTGATATTACGCCACTTACTGCGCTTATTAACCTGACAAATTTAAATTTAGGGGGAGCAAATGTTACAACGCTTCCTGATATGAACGGTATGACCGCTTTGCAAAGCTTTCATTTGACTTCGTCAATTTCAAGCGATGAGTTTGTGAAGTTCAATCAATTACCAAATCTTAATTATTTTTGGACGCAAGGCAATATGCGAATTACTGATATTTCGGCATTGGCAAGTTTGCCAAATTTAACCCAGCTTTCAGTTCAAAACTGCGGGATTACCGATTTTACTGCTATTAACAATTTTCCTAAGTTGGCTTCTATGGCAGGTGCTTTGCAAAATACTGGTCGCTATGATCCGGTAACGCCTTTGCATGCAACAAATCTGCAGTATGATCAGACGGCAGGAACAATTTATTTTCCATTTTCAATGATGCCCAATCGCTTAACCAATTTTGATGGTGAGCAATCGCCATTTTCAACATCAACTTCTCCAAGTAATACCTTTTTCGGCTTTAATGATGTTGCGTTACCAGCAAGCCGACTGACTATTGATGCTAACGGTATTACTGTTAGCGGAGTAACTCGAGAAGAATTTGATGGTATTGAAATGATTGAATATAACGCACGTTATGCTTGGAGTGCCGGTCAATATGCATCGCCACCGGGTTATACTTTCTACTCAATTAGTGGTGGGACTTATGATCATTATTTCAGTGTTGATCACACAGTTGTAATTACTGCTGATCCACAGATTACCTATGATGCGGATAGTTCAGTATCGGAAGCTCAGTTTTTAAGCGATATTCATGCACTTACCAATGATGGCTCGCCAATTACTTCTGATTTCTTGTCGCAAGTAAATTTTGCAGTTCCTGGCTCATATACAGTAACTTTAAATGCTGAGAATACGTTGGGAGTAAAAGCTGAGCCAGTACAAGTCACCGTTATTATAAAAGCAACCGGACCGGTTAATCCAACTGATAACAACAGTTCAGCAAACAACAGTTCTTCAAACAATAATGGATTGCCAGAAACTGGACAAAATCTAGTAGTTCCGCTTTTAGCCGGTAGTAGTTTATTGTTTATCGCAAGCTTAATTTTATTTAAAAAGCGTAAATAAAAAAGCCACCTCATAAAGAGGTGCTTTTTTAATCCCTATTTTTCTTCTGATGTTGATTCGTCGTTGTAATATTTATGAACAATTGCATTTTCAATAGCTGCAAAGTACGCTTTTGCTTGTTTGTTGAAAGCGCGTTTTTTCATCCAGCCAAAGAATGAAAATTGTGCATTTGTCCAATTGTTGCTGCTGGTTGCTTCTTCAGTATAGAGTACTTTTGTGGTTTTCGCATCGATTTTCGAAAACTCCCAGGTTGTTAAACTGTCTAATGAACCAGCGCTTAATCTGTAAGCGAAAAGTTTATTGTTTTCAAATCCATCAATTTTGAATCGTGCTGTTAGTTTTTGCCCCATACGTTCATACGTATATTCGAACTCTGTTCCGATTGGTTGTGTGTATGATAAGTTCTTTGTTGTTCCTCGGGCTTTTTGTTGTTCAATGATTGAACTAGTAACGACTTCATATACTTGCTCTACAGGAAATTTAAATGTGTGTTCCTTTTTCATAGTGCTAGCCATAGAAGGATTCACTCCCTTTCATAAATGCCACTCTATTATACTATACTCTTTAGCAATTTAAAAGTTAGATTTTTTTAGCTTTCTTTGGGTTATGCTTATAGTTATTTTGTGATACAATATGAGAGATGTAAATACTTTTAAAGGAGTCATGAAAAATGTTGCATGTTTTTAATTCCAAAAGCAATCAATTGGAGTTGTTCGAACCACATCATCAAACGAAGGTGTCAATGTATGTGTGTGGACCAACCGTATATAATTACAGTCATATCGGAAATGTACGTGTACCAGTTTTTTATGATGTTGTGCGTCGTTATCTTGAGTATAGCGGGTTTGAAGTGGACTATGTGAGTAACATAACTGATATAGATGATAAAATTATCGCAACCGCACAAAAAATGGGAATTGATGAGACTGCAGTTGCCGGCATGTTTGCAGACGCCTATTTGCAGGATGTTGCTAAGCTTGGTTCTGAGATTCCGACAATTATTCGAGTGACGGATGTTATTACTGATATTGTTGAGTATATAGAAAATTTAGTTAACACTGGATACGCATATGCGGTAGACGGTGATGTTTATTTTAGAGTAAATAAAATTGAAGAGTATGGGCAAATTTCCGGACAAAAGATTGATCAGTTAATTGCTGGCAGCAGAATCGAAGAAAGCGATAAAAAGGAACATCCGCTGGATTTTACCCTTTGGAAAGCAACTGATAATGGTGTTAACTGGGATTCGCCTTGGTCGAAAGGGCGACCTGGCTGGCATACTGAATGTGTGGTCATGATTGATAAACACTTTCAAGAATCAATTGATATTCATGGCGGCGGCATGGATTTAAAGTTCCCGCATCATGAGAATGAGGCGGCGCAAAATTATGCGTGCCATCATAAGCCGTTGGCAAAATACTGGATGCATAACGGCTTTATTGAGATGAATGACGAGAAGATGTCGAAGTCAGTCGGCAATATTATTTTAGCGCGTGAAGCTATTGCAGAATATAGCGGCAGAGCGGTAAGAATCTGGATTTTAGGTTCGCATTATCGCCAGCCGCTGCAATTTAGTGAAGAAGCTTTATTAAGTTCGCAAAAAAATATTGAACGTCTGCAAACCGGATACGAAAGTGCTTATACTATTTTACAGCTGGCAAATCGTGGTATTGCCGAACATATTACCAGCCCGGAAGTACAAGCGCTTTTAGATGAGTTCGAAGCAGCAATGGATGATGATTTCAATACTGGAAATGCCTTGAGTGCATTGTATGAGCTTAATAAACAATTAAATGTTTTACTTCGCAGCAGAGAAGCTGATTTGCAATTGGTCAGTGAGTATACACGTGCCTTCTTTGTTATTGACCAAGTACTAGGATTACATGTTACCCACAATGAATCTTGGTCGCCGGAAGTTTTTCAATTGGTTGCTGATTGGAAACAAGCACGTGAAGATAAAGACTTTGAATTAGCCGATCAACTTCGTAATCAACTATTGGCTCAAGGAGTACGGGTTCGATGAGAAGTGACTTATATAATGGTGTAACCTTGGCTTTTATCGGTGATGCATATTACGGATTGCAGATTAAACGTCATCTGGTTGAGAGACGAGCAATTACCCACGCGCAAACGTTGCAAAAATTATTGGCTCAATTTGTGAAGGCGGCAGCTCAAGCGACGATTATTCAGACGTTGATTGAGCAAGGAACTTTAACTGAGACAGAAATAGATATCTTTAAGCGCGGACGAAATGCAAAAACAAATTCTAAACCAAAACATGCAGATGTCATTACTTACAAGATGAGTACCGGGTTTGAAGCGGTTATTGGTTGGTTAGTTTTGGACAAAAATGAAGCGCGTGCTGATGAGCTGATTGATCAGGCAATTGCGATTATTGAAGGAGCCGGAGATTTATATGAAAAATGATAGAATGCTTGCTTATGGTAAAAACACAGTTATTGATTTGTTAACTTATACACCGGGACAAGTCGCTAAATTATATATATATGATGGTATGAAAAAACAAGACCAGCATCTTTTTGTTGACCTTGCCCAAGAAGGTGAAGTCAATTATGAATTTGTTGGCCGCCGCACGCTTGATAATTTTACCGATGAAAATCATCAAGGTGTTGTGGTTGAGTTGCCGCCATACCGCTACAGTAGTTTAGAGGCGGCAATGGCAAGTGCACACGCTGTCAATGAACTGCCATTTTTTGTCATGCTTGACGGAATTACTGATCCGCGCAACTTGGGAGCAATTTTACGGAGTGCTGAAACGGCTGGGGTGCATGGAATTATTATTCCTAAAAACCGCGCCAGCGGGATTACGCCGACAGTTTTGAAAACGGCAACTGGAGCAACTGAACACTTGCATATTATTCAAGTTACTAACCTGAATCAAACTATGGAGCAAATGAAGAAACAAGGCATTTGGTTTGTAGCTGCGCAGATGGATGGTCAGACATATTGGGATGAACGTTTTGATATGCCGCTTTGTCTGGTAATTGGCAGTGAAGGTGATGGTATCAGTAAACTTGTGGAAAAAAACTGTGACTTATTTGTATCGATTCCGATGAAAGGTAAAATTACATCACTCAATGCGTCGGTTGCGGCCGCATTATTAATGTATGAGGTAAATCGCAGCCGTCGTTAATTTTTATGAAACGGAGAATAAAATGATTTATGAAGTCAACGAAGAAGAATTATTTTATTTGATAAGTGAGAAAAATGAAGATGCTGAAATGATATTTTACGGACGTATAGAAAATTACCTGCAATTTTTAAGTAGGACATATTCAAGTGTGTTTCTGCGGCAAGATGATATTTTGTCATATGGCTGGCAGGGAGTTATCGAGGCGTTTGATTGCTACAATCCGCAAGCCGGGGTATCATTCGCGAGTTTTGTGAGAAACTGTATTCAGCGCCGGATTATTGATATCCGCCGCCGAAATAATCAAGATAAGCGTAAAGCTATTATGACAAAAATTGAACATGATAATTATGAACAATTGATAGGTGATAAGCATACTACTGAAATTCGCACGGTCCAGCATTTGCTGACTGAAGTTCTGGCAGAACTTGAGCAGGTGCTCAAGCCACGTGAGTGGCGCACCTTTCAATGTTACTTACAGCAGAGCAGCGCGCAAGCGACTGCGGATGCGTTAGGGATTTCATTGCAGACGGTGTACCGGACAGTAGCAAGAACCAAGACTGCAGTGAAGTGCTATCTTGAAGATAATTAGGAAAATAGTTTTGGAAAAGCGATGTCAGCATCGCTTTTTCTTATGAGTTTTGAACCGAAATAAAGCAAAATAAATTCATTGAAATAGCAGAGGATATATGGTATTATGGACTATGATATCTTTTGAAACGGTGGTGTGATAATTATGAGTAGCCAAAAAGTAACTTTGGTTTGTACAGAATGTTTAAGCAGAAACTACTCAACAACAAAAAATAAATTGAATCACACAGAGCGTTTGGAGATGAAGAAGTTTTGTAAACGATGCGGAAAGCATACATTACATAAAGAAACAAAGTAGAGAGTAGGGTTTGACAATGAGCAATGTTGAACAAAAACGAGGCATTATCGGACGTATGTTACATTTTCCGGTAGAAGTTGTTCGTGAATTAACTAAAGTTGAATGGATCTCATTAGGAGATTTATTAGTAAAAACGTTAACAGTGCTTGGGTTTAGTGCAGTATTACTGATTTATTTTACAGGAGTTGATTTTGTTATCAGTGAATTCCTTAAAATTATCGTAGGCATTAACTAAGTAATTTTTAGATTGTTCGGGTGAAATGAATGGCAGACTATTATAATGAAAAGAATTGGTATGTAGTGCATACTTATTCAGGTTATGAAAATAAAGTAAAAACTAACCTTGAAAAACGGATTAAATCAATGGGCATGGAGGATAAAATTTTCCGTGTTGTTGTGCCAACTGAAATTGAAGTTGAAGTAAAAGATGGAAAACATAAAGAAAAGGAAAAGAAAACTTTCCCGGGATATGTTTTAGTTGAAATGCTGATGACTGATGATTCTTGGTATGTTGTTCGTAATACACCGGGAGTTTCTGGTTTCATTGGTTCATACGGAAAAGGTTCTAAACCGACGCCAATGCACCCATGGGAAGTAGATGAAATTCTTGAACGTATTGAAAATGCTGAAGTTGGTATTGCAATTGACTTTGGTATTGGCGATACTGTACGAATTATTGAAGGTGCGTTTGAAGACCACATTGGTGAAGTTATCGGTATCGATAAGGAAACAATGAAAGTAACGGTTGAAGTATTGATGCTTGGACGCCAGACTGAAGTTGAGTTAGGTATTAGTCACGTTGAACGTGCATAGTTAGATTGTTGAGAAACGCTCGCAATCTTTGAAAGTCGGAAAAAATTACTCGGTCACGTATATCAAGATACGCTCCCTCCTAATTTTCCCCAACTTCCTTTGATTTCAAACGTTTTCAAACAATCTAAATAATAAAGGAGCCGTTAAGGCTCCTTTTATTTGAGAAAGCGAGTGATTTGATGAGTAATAACAATACTGTAGATCCAATGGATCCGCAAATTGAAGAGGAACTGCAAACAGTTATCAAAACTATGGAGTTGCATTTTGGCAATAATTCCGGCGAGCAAGCATTAGCATTTCTGCAATCATATGCTAAGAGTTATGCAGCAATTGAGTTCTTGCCGGAAATCTTAAAATTGATGCCGGATTTTTTTGGTGTCAAAGAGCCGATAACAATTAATAATTCTGAGGAGCTGCAGGCTTTGATGGAACATATTTTATTACCGCTGTTACGCTACAATGCTTTTTTAAGTGCCAGCGAAGTTGGTAAGGAATAACTAAAATATCATTTGATAATCCGCGCCGGAGAACCGGTGCGGATTATTTTTTTCTAACAAGAATATACAAACATGTTATAATAAGTTGGTAATATAGAGAAGTGAGGTTATCAAAATGAAGAGAATTTTAAGTGTTTTAGCTGTTTTCGGCTTAGCTCTGGCAATGGTGGGATGTGCCACTCCGCAAGAGGAAACAACGACTTATGTTGCTGAAAGTAATGGTGTAACTATGGAGTTAACTTATTATCATACGGGTGATAATGTTACAAAACAGACAGCAAATAATAAAATCCCATATACAAGCATAGGTGTTACAAATGCAGAGGATGCTAAAGCAATCCTGGATCCTGTTGCAGTACAATATCAAAATGTTGCAGGAATCAAACATAGTGTTGAATATACTGACACTGAAGTTATTGAAACTTTGGAAATTGATTATGCAACTTTAGATTATGATAAAGCAAAAACGATTCCTGGCATTACTATGGACGAAAATGCTAAGAATGGTGTAAGTCTTGAAAAAAGCGAAAAATTGCTTTTAAGTCAAGGATATACAAAAGTAACTGAATAATTTAGAGAAAATAAAAAAGACCGAGGATTTAATCCTCGGTCTTTTTTTCCTCATCTAAGTTATAAGTCTGTAAAAATTATAATGCTAATAAACAAATGAAAGCGAAAGTTGCCATAAATACCCCAGACAATACTAATGCGCCAACTGCCAACACAGATGTAGTTCTTTTGACTGCACGAGCCACATCACTTGCAAATGAATTGTAATTAAATTTAATTGTTTTCTTTCCTGTTTTTAAAACTACCATAGTTAAACACTCCTTCTTTTATATACCTCTTATATTAATGTATAGTTCTTGGCAGAACTTTAATTGCTTTTCCTAAAATAACCATTTCGTGATTTGCTAATTGTTCTTTGGTAAAGAACAGTGGGTCATATTTCGGATTTTCCGGCTGTAAGAATATACCCTGTCCGGTTTTGATAATCCGTTTTAATGTTGCGGTTTCGCCATCAACCAGACAAGCTGCGATTTCTCGGTTGGCAACATCTGCTTGTTGACGAATGAGAATAGTATCGCCATCATAAATGCGGGCGTCTTTCATACTGTCTCCGGTAACTAATAAACAAAAGTACTCGCCGCCCTGAACATCGCTTTGCGGAATGCTTTCATAGCTCATGATGCTTTCTTCTGCGAAGATTGGTTCGCCGGCACGGATAACCCCAAGTACCGGAACTTGAACTAAATCACTTGCTGTAATTGTCGGCGAGGAAAGTATTTCGCTGTCCAGTAATCCGATTTCCAATAAGAATGTAGTGAAGTCAACGCCAAGTGCTTCGGCAAGCTGTTCATACATTTTCATATTCAAATTGATATCTTGGTCACTGCTGGCTTTTTCAATATCAGCAATTCTGGTATGACTGATATTTGCATGAGCAGCAAATTCGCGAATTGACATGTTGTGTTCCATGCGATATGCCTTGATATATAGACCGAGTTTGTTCATTAGCAATCACCTCATGTTCTTATTGTAAAATATATTTTACGGAATGTCAACACAAATGTAAAATTAATTTTACAAACAGGTTCTTTATCCTTATATATAAGCAAAAATGGTTGAAATTTCAACTTGTCAGAAAGCTTTAGCTTTGGTATAATCTTATTTGGACACTTTTGGTGTTCAGTTTTTGTGTGGGAGGATGAAATTTACATCATCCAATATTTACCACATCACAGACATCAAATTTTTAGGAGGTGTGTCTCGTGGCTAAAAAAGTAAGTAGCATTATTAAGTTACAAATTGAGGCAGGTAAAGCGAATCCTGCGCCACCAGTTGGGACTGCATTGGGACCAGCAGGAGTTAACATTCAGGAGTTTTGTCAACAATACAATGATAAAACGCGTGAATCAATGGGAACGATTATTCCGGTAGAAATTACCGTATATGAAGACCGTTCATTTACATTCATTACTAAAACGCCGCCAGCAGCAAAATTGTTATTAAAAGCAGCTGGTATCGCAAAAGGAGCTTCAAATCCGAAAACAACAAAAGTTGCTTCAATTACTAAAGCTCAATTGCAAGAAGTGGCAGAAATTAAAATGCCTGACTTAAATGCAAACGACGTTGAAGCAGCAATGAATATTGTTGCCGGAACTGCCCGTAACATGGGTATTACTATTGAAGACTAATTGAGTATTAGTTGTAAATGTAAAGAATGAGTGGTAATCGAAATCATAGATTAGCACCTCATTAACTGTGGGAGGATATTCCGCAAGTACCACATTAGGAGGAAAAAATAATGGCTAAAAAAGGCAAAAAGTATACAGAAGTTGCTGCCTTAATCGATCGTGAAAAATCTTACGATGTTAATGAAGCAATGGACCTTGTTAAAAAAACAAGTACAGTAAAATTTGATGCATCAGTAGATGCTGCTTTCCGTTTAGGAGTTGACCCTCGTCAAGCGGATCAACAAATTCGTGGCGCAATGGTATTGCCGCACGGAACCGGAAAAACTTCTCGCGTAATTGTATTCGCGAAAGGTGAAAAAGCGAAAGAAGCAGAAGCTGCTGGCGCTGACTTAGTAGGAGATAGCGACTTAGTAAACAAAATCCAACAAGGATGGATGGATTTTGATGTTGCAGTTGCAACTCCGGATATGATGGCCGAAGTTGGTAAATTAGGGAAAGTTTTAGGGCCACGTGGTTTAATGCCAAACCCTAAAACCGGAACTGTTACTATGGACGTTACTAAAGCAATCCAAGATATTCAAGCTGGTAAAGTTGAATACCGTGTGGATAAAGCCGGAAACGTACATGTACCAATCGGACGTGTTTCATTCGATGCAGAAAAATTAGTAGAGAACTTTAATGCAATCTACGAAACATTGCTTCGTGTAAAACCATCATCAGCAAAAGGTGTCTATGTGAAAAATATTTCAGTGACTTCTACAATGGGTCCTGGAGTACGCGTAGCCAGCGAAAAATAATAATCAAAACTGCGGTGTTCAGCACCGCAGTTTTTTACGTTTTACACCTTGACAAAAAAAGCAAAATCAGTATAATAATAATAGATGAATACCAAAGACAGTAGGTGCCTAAGGGCTTAATTTCCTACCGAGGTGTAAAGAATGCAGTTATTTTAACTCTTTGCGCTATTTGGTGCAGGGAGTTTTTTTCTTCGCTGTGAGTAGAAGACTCGAAGTATTCATTAAAATTTACAGGGAGGTGCACGAACAATGGCAAACGCTCAAGCAGTTGAACAAAAACAACAGTTAGTAAATGAAGTTACCGATAAGATGAATGCCAGCCAATCAACTATCGTAGTTGATTACCGCGGTTTATCAGTTGGTGAAGTTACTCAGTTGCGTCGTAACTTGCGTGAAGCAGGCGTTGAATTCAAAGTTTACAAAAATAACTTGGTTCGCCGTGCTGCAGAATCACTTGGTTACGAAGGTTTAAATGAACATTTGACTGGACCAAACGCAATCGCATTCAGTAATGAAGACGTTGTTGCGCCGGCAAAGGTTTTAAGCCAGTTCGCGAAAGAACACGAAGCACTTGAAATCAAAACCGGAGTTATCGAAGGCAAAGTTGTTGACTTGGCAGTTATCAAAGAATTGGCAAGCTTACCAAGCCGCGATGGTTTACTTTCTATGTTGCTTTCTGTATTGCAAGCGCCGGTACGCGGTTTAGCCGTGGCGACAAATGCGATCGCAGAACAAAAAGAAGAAGCATAATTAACGGGTTTACGTTAATAGACAAATTTATTTTTTAAAAAATTTAAGGAGGATTTTATCATGGCATTTGATAAAGCAAAATTCATTGAAGAATTAAAATCAATGACAGTATTAGAATTAAACGATTTAGTTAAAGCAATCGAAGAAGAATTCGGTGTAAGTGCAGCAGCACCTGTTGCAGTAGCGGCAGCTGGCGGAGACGCAGCAGCAGCGGCACCAAGCGAAGTAAGTGTAATCTTAACAAGCCCAGGAGCTGCAAAAATCGCAGTTGTTAAAGTTGTTAAAGAAATCACTGGTTTAGGATTAAAAGAAGCTAAAGACTTAGTTGATAATGTTCCAAGCCCAATCAAAGAAGGTATTGCACCTGAAGAAGCTGAAGCATTACAAGCTAAATTAGAAGAAGCTGGAGCAGTTGTAGAAGTAAAATAATTACTTTTAGAATTGATTTATTAAGAAAAATACGGGCCGGAAGCCGCGCTTAATCGCGGTTTTCGGCTATAAACAACAGATGAGTCTTTGCATCTGTTGTTTTTGTATTAAGTCGAGAAATGAGGGATAGTATGACCCATTATTATACAAATAACAATAATTTGGAATCAAAACGCCGGGTTATTGAGACAGTTATTGCCGGTGAGCGATTTTCATTCATCAGTGATATTGGGGTTTTCTCGAAAGACAAGGTTGATTTTGGGACAGCGCTTTTGTTGGAGCATTTTGAACCTTATAAGGCGGCTGCATCAGGAGTTGATGTTGGTTGCGGATATGGAATCGTCGGTGTTGTGCTAAGCAAGATTCATCACATGCGAATGACATTAGTAGATGTTAATGATCGCGCCTTGCTTTTGGCGGAGGAAAACGCTGAACGAAACCAAACGTTAGTGCAAGTGTTGCGTAGTGATGCATTGACCGAACTTTTAAATACAAAGACAGATGTTGTTATAACTAATCCACCGATTCGTGCCGGAAAAGATGTCGTCTTCCGGATTTATGAACAAGCAGCAGGTATTTTAGCTGACGATGGTGAGCTGTGGATTGTTATTCAGAAGAAACAAGGAGCAGCATCGAGCGAAAAGAAACTTGAAGAATTATTTGATAATGTAGAAATAGTTGCGAAAAAGAAGGGATATCAAATTATTAAAGCCAAAAGTCCAAGAGTAAAAACTCGTTGACAACATTGACTTTTTTTGGTAATATAATATGATGCCTACGTCTTTCTTTTGACGTGCATTTTTCCTGTGCATTTTTGAGAGTTAAGGCGAAGTAGTTTATATAATAAAGGGAGCGTGGCGTACTTGGTAGGACATACTGTAAAATACGGTCGCCGAGATCGTATTGATTTTTCAAAAATCAAATCATCTTTGGAATTGCCAAACCTTATTGAAATCCAGAAAGATTCATTCGAATGGTTTAAAACTGAAGGAATTCGTGAGGTATTCAGAGATATTTTTCCAATTCATGATACTCAAGGTACATTGAAAATTGACTTTGTTGATCTGCATTGGGAAGAGGCAAAAAACTCAGTAGATGCAGCAAAAGAAAAAGACGTTAACCATGCAAGCCCGTTGCGAGTGTTGTTACGTTTGTACAACCTTGAAACCGGTGAAGTGAAGGAACAAACTGTTTTCATGGGTGATATTCCGATGATGACCGATTCAGGAACATTTATTATTAATGGTGCTGAGCGGGTTGTCGTATCACAGTTGGTTCGTTCTCCGGGAGTTTATTACTCTCAAGCGATGGATAAAACCGGTCGTATTGCTGTAGGTGCTACGGTTATCCCTAACCGCGGAGCTTGGCTCGAATACGAAACTGATATTAAAGATACTGTTAACATCCGTGTTGACCGCACACGTAAACTACCAATTACGGTTTTCTTGCGGGCGCTTGGATTTTCAAAAGATGCTATGATTCTTGATGTGCTTGGCGAAAGTGAAGCGCTTTTGACGACTCTTGATCGTGATAGTTCAGATCAAACTGTCGAGAGTTCACTTTTAGAAGTTTATAAACGTTTGCGTCCAGGTGAACCACCAACAGTTGATGCAGCGAAAAACTTATTATTTACACGCTTTTTTGATCATAAACGTTATGACTTGGCAAAAGTTGGACGTTATAAATTTAATAAAAAATTAAATGTTGCTGAACGTATTTTAGGAACAATTTTGGCGCGCGATATTATTAGTATTGACGGTGAAGTTGTTTGTAAAACCGGAACCTTCATTACTAATGAAGTTCTTGATGGATTAATTCCACATTTAGAAGCCGGAGCTGCGTTGGAAACAATTAATTTCCAAGGATTGGATGAGCGTGAAACGCAAATTCAATCAGTGTATGTTTACGCAAATGAAAAGACTGAAAAAGTGATTAAAGTTGTTGGAAACTATAACACCACTGAGAATTTTATTACGATCAGTGATATTTTAGCTTCAATTAACTACTTCTTTAATATTTTAGAAGGTGTTGGCCGTTATGATGATATTGATCATTTAGGAAATCGCCGGATTCGTTCAGTTGGAGAATTATTACAAAACCAATTCCGTATTGGGTTAACTCGTATGGAACGGGTTGTGCGTGAGCGTATGTCAATTCAGGAAACTGATAGTTTAACGCCACAATCATTGATTAATGTTCGTCCGGTTTCTGCGGTAATTAAAGAATTCTTCGGAAGTTCTCAGTTGTCACAGTTCATGGACCAAACTAACCCACTTGCGGAGTTGACGCATAAGCGCCGGCTTTCAGCATTAGGGCCTGGTGGATTAACTCGTGAGCGTGCCGGTTCAGACGTACGTGACGTGCATTATTCGCATTATGGTCGTATGTGCCCGATTGAAACGCCTGAGGGACCGAATATCGGTTTGATCAACTCATTATCAACGTATGCACGTATTAATGAGTATGGATTTATTCAAACACCATTCCGTATTGTTGACCATAAAGAAGGTCGAGTAACTAATGATATTTTATATGTTACCGCTGACCAGGAAGATCAATATGTTGTTGCCCAAGCGAATATTCGTTTAGGTAAAAATGGCGAAATTTTAGATGATGAAGTTGTTGCCCGCCACCGTGGGGAAAACATCGTTATTGAAAAAGAAAGTGTTGACCTTGTTGATGTATCACCGAAACAAATTGTATCGGTTGCAACAGCATGTATTCCTTTCCTTGAGCATGATGATGCCAACCGTGCCTTAATGGGTGCGAACATGCAACGTCAGGCAGTTCCTTTACTTGTACCGGAAGCACCATTTGTTGGAACTGGTATGGAACATTTAGCTGCAAAAGACAGTGGAGTTGCGGTTGTTGCGAAACGCGGCGGACTCGTTAAATATGTTGATGCTACTAAGGTTGAGATTGAAACTGAAGAAGGTATCGATAGCTATAAATTATACAAATTTGTTCGTTCAAACCATGGTGTTTGTTATAATCACCGTCCATTAGTTCGTTTAGGTGAAACTATTCAAACCGGAGAAATCATTGCAGATGGTTCTTCAATGGATAAAGGTGAGTTAGCGTTAGGGCGCAATGTTGTTGTTGCCTTCATGACTTGGAATGGATACAACTATGAAGATGCAGTTATCATGAGTGAACGTCTGGTAAAAGATGATGTTTATACATCAATTCATATTGAAGAGTATGAAATTGAATGCCGTGATACTAAATTAGGCCCAGAAGAAATTACTCGCGATATTCCTAATATTGGAGAAAGCGCGCGTAAAGATTTAGATGAGCGCGGAGTTATCCGTATTGGTGCTGAAGTTACTGACGGAAGTATTCTTGTTGGTAAGGTAACGCCTAAAGGGGTAACCGAATTATCGCCAGAAGAACGCTTGTTACATGCAATCTTTGGTGAAAAAGCGCGTGAAGTTCGTGATACATCATTACGAGTACCACATGGTGGTGACGGAATTGTCCTTGATGTAAAACACTTTACTCGTGAAAACGGAAATGAATTAAGCCCTGGTGTCAACGAAGTAATTCGTGTATACATTGTTCAGAAACGTAAAATTTCTGAAGGGGATAAAATGGCTGGACGTCATGGGAATAAAGGGGTTATCTCACGTATTCTCCCAGCAGAAGATATGCCATACTTACCGGATGGAACACCTGTAGACATCATGTTAAATCCACTTGGGGTACCATCTCGTATGAATATCGGGCAAATTTTAGAAATCCACTTGGGAATGGCGGCAAAACGTCTTGGCGTTCATACGTCAACTCCAGTATTTGACGGATGTTCACAAGATGATCTTGAAGCTATGATGGCTGAGGCACAAATGGATTCGGATGGAAAAACTGTTCTTTATGACGGTCGTACCGGTGAGCCATTTGATGGCCGTGTATCAGTTGGGGTCATGTATATGATTAAACTTGCCCACATGGTTGATGATAAATTACATGCTCGTTCAAATGGTCCTTACTCACTAGTAACACAACAACCACTTGGAGGTAAAGCTCAGTTTGGTGGACAACGTTTTGGTGAGATGGAGGTTTGGGCACTTGAGGCATATGGTGCATCAAATACCTTACAAGAAATCTTGACAATCAAGTCTGATGATATCATGGGACGCGGTAAAACTTACGAATCAATTGTAAAAGGTAAACCGATTCCAACACCTGGAATTCCAGAATCTTTCCGTGTACTTATTAAAGAGTTACAGTCATTAGCAATTGATGTTTCGATTTATGACAAAGATGATCAAATTATCGAGTTGAATGAAATCGAAGAGGACGCCTAAGTCATACAGCACTGTAAACAAACCGTGAATGAACTATTCGCTACGAATAGTTCATTCACTCCTGATAAAAACACTGAAATCTATAAGAAAGTGGAGGTTCGAGTGAATGGGAATTAATAAATTTAGTTATATCCGTGTAGGACTTGCATCACCAGAGAAAATTCTTGAATGGTCGCATGGAGAAGTAAAAAAACCTGAAACCATTAACTATCGTACTTTAAAACCAGAACGTGACGGATTATTCTGTGAGCGTATTTTTGGTCCGGTTCGTGACTGGGAATGTCATTGTGGCCGCTATAAACGAATTCGTCATAAAGGCGTTGTTTGTGAGCGCTGTGGTGTAGAAGTTACTAAGTCAAGTGTTCGTCGTGAGCGCATGGGACATATTGGATTAGCTGCACCGGTTTCACATATTTGGTATTTTAAAGGAATTCCTAACCGTATGGGATTACTTTTAGATATGTCACCGAAATCATTGGAAGAAGTTATTTACTTCGTTTCGTATGTAGTTACTGAGCCTGGAGATACACCGCTTATGCATAAACAATTGCTGAGCGAGCGTGAATACCGTGCTTATTACAATAAATATGGCAATACTTTTAATGCCAAAATGGGTGCTGAAGCAATTCAAATCTTATTGCAACAATTAGATTTAGAGGCTGAAAGCAATGAATTGCGCGAAGATTTAAAAACTGCACAAGGTCAAAAACGGGTGCGGGTTATCCGTCGTCTTGAGGTTGTTGAATCATTCCGTCAATCGCAAAATAATCCTGAATGGATGGTGCTTGAAGCATTACCGGTTATTCCACCTAACTTACGTCCGATGGTTGAGTTAGATGGTGGTCGTTTTGCAACGAGTGATTTGAACGATTTATACCGCCGGGTAATTAACCGTAATAACCGTTTGAAACGTTTATTGGAGTTAAATGCACCGACAATTATCGTGCAAAACGAAAAACGTATGTTACAAGAAGCAGTAGATGCTTTGATTGATAACGGACGTCGTGGTAAGGCTGTTACCGGTCCTGCAAACCGTCCATTGAAATCATTGTCACATATGTTAAAAGGGAAACAAGGACGTTTCCGTCAAAACTTACTTGGTAAACGGGTTGACTACTCTGGACGTTCAGTTATTGTAGTTGGACCGACATTAAAAATGTACCAATGTGGTTTACCGAAAGAAATGGCACTTGAGTTATTCAAACCGTTCGTTATTTTCGAATTGACTGAACGTGGTTTGGCACAAAACATCAAAACTGCAAAACGCATGATTGAAGTTCGTGACGAACAAGTATATCCAGTGTTGGAAGATATCGTTAAAGGGCATCCGGTATTATTAAACCGTGCGCCTACGCTTCACCGTTTGGGTATCCAAGCGTTTGAACCGCGTCTTGTTGAAGGGAAAGCAATCCGTTTGCACCCATTGGTTACAACTGCATTTAACGCCGACTTTGACGGTGACCAAATGGCAGTCCATGTACCTTTATCACAAGAAGCACAGGCAGAGGCACGTATTTTAATGCTTGCTGCTAACAATATCTTGAACCCGAAAGATGGTAAACCAGTTGTTACACCTTCACAGGATATCGTTTTAGGTAATTATTACCTGACGATGGAAAGTAAAGGGGCATTTGGCGAAGGTTCTGCTTTCACTAGTCTTGACGAAGCATTAATTGCCTATCAAACCGGACAATTGCATTTACATGCCCGGATTGCAATTAAAGTAGATGAGTTGAATAAAGAATCATTTACCGATGAACAACAAGAACAATATTTAATTACTACTGTTGGTAAATTGATCTTCAATGATGTATTGCCAAAAACATTACCATATTTAAATGATTCCAGAGATATCAACGAAGCAACAACACCAGAGCGTCACTTCTTAAGTATGGGAGCTAATATTAAACAATTTATTGCTGATACAGAACCGCTTAAACCATTTAAAAAAGGTGCGTTCGAGCAAGTTATCTCGCGGGTGTTTAAAGAGTACCGTACAACGGTTACTTCACGTATGCTTGATAAAATGAAAGATCTCGGATTCCGTTACTCAACAATTGCCGGAATGACCGTAAGTCTTTCAGATGTAATTACTTTAAAAGATGAGAAAACAGAAATTGTTGACCGTGCTCAAGAGCAAGTTGATGAAATCTGGAGTTACTATAACCGCGGTCTGATGACTGATGAAGAACGTAAAGATCGTGTATGTGTTGTTTGGGATAAAGCAAAAGATGAAATCTCAGATCGCTTAATGCATGAACTTGAAGAAAACCATAGCACTAACCCAATCTTCATGATGCAAGATAGTGGGGCGCGTGGGAATAAGTCGAACTTTACTCAGTTAGCCGGAATGCGTGGATTGATGGCTAACCCGCAAGGGGAAACCATTGAACTTCCAATCAAATCTTCATTCCGTGAAGGTTTAACCGTATTGGAATACTTTATCTCTACCCATGGTGCGCGTAAAGGGTTAGCCGATACTGCACTTAAGACAGCCGATTCAGGGTACTTAACTCGTCGTCTGGTTGATGTTGGACAAGATATTATTGTTCGTGAACATGACTGTCATACTGATAAAGGTTTCCTTGTTTCTGCATTCCTTGAAAAAGGAAAAGAGATTGTGCCTTTATTTGACCGTATTGTTGGACGTTATGCAAGTAAAACTGTATGGCATCCGGAAACCGGTGAATTAATTGCTGCTGCAGAGTCATTCATTTCTGATGAAATTGCGCAACAAATTATTGATGCTGGTGTAAAAGAAGTAGAAATTCGTTCAATCTTAACATGTAATACCGATCACGGTGTTTGTCAAAAATGTTATGGACGCAGTTTAGCTACTGGCGAAAACGTAGAGATTGGTGAAGCTGTAGGTATTATGGCGGCACAATCAATCGGTGAGCCGGGAACACAGTTAACCATGCGTACGTTCCATACCGGTGGGGTTGCCGGAGGCGACATCACCCAAGGTTTACCGCGTATCCAAGAGATTTTCGAAGCACGGAACCCGAAAGGGAAATCAGTGTTGAGTGAAATCGATGGTAAGGTTATTTCTATTGATTTGGTAAAAGATAAGAGCGAAATCGTTATTGAAAACCAATTCGAAACACGTAGCTATAATATTATTCCTTACGGTGCTCGTATTGCTGTAAGTGAAGGTGATATGGTAGTTGCCGGACAACAATTGACTGAAGGGGTTATTGACCCGAAAGAATTATTGTTGCTTGGTGGAATTACTGAATTGCAAAGCTACTTATTGAAAGAAGTACAAAAAGTTTACCGTTTGCAAGGGGTAAATATTGAAGATAAACATATTGAAGTTGTTATTCGTCAGATGTTGCGTAAAGTACGTATTGTTGATTCAGGGGATACAAGCCTTTTACCAGGTGTTCTTGTTGATATGCAACAATATACACGTACCAATAACGAAACACTTACTGATAGTAAACGTCCGGCGGTTGCCCGTCCGGTATTACTGGGAATTACAAAATCTTCAATTGAAACGAACTCATTCTTATCAGCTGCTTCATTCCAGGAAACAACTCGTGTGTTAACTGATGCTGCAGTTAAAGGAAAAGCTGACCACTTATTCGGATTAAAAGAAAATGTAATCATTGGACAATTAATTCCGGCCGGAACTGGCTTCTCAACATATCGCGATATTGTTGTTGATGACGAAAATATTAATGATATTAACCTTTTTGATGAAGATGAAGCGTTCGACTACAAAGAAGAATTTGTATTTGAAAAAGAGAATGAAGAGACTTTCTCTTTCTAGTTGAAAAGTTTAAAATAAAGTAGCAGTTTCTGCTACTTTATTTTTCTATTTAAGTAAAAAAAGGAGGAACAAGATTATGCGTATTGATAAATATCTGAAGATTTCACGCTTAGTGAAGCGGCGTAGTTTGGCAAAAACGTTATGTGATGCTAAGCGAGTAATGATTAATGATCGCGTTGTTAAGGCGGGTGCTAATGTGCAAGTTGGTGATGAGATTACTATTCGCTATGGAAATAAGTTAGTAGTTGCCAAAATTGAACAGATTAAAGAACATGTGCGTAAGGAAGAGGCAGCGACGCTGTATGAAATTATTAAAAATGAGAAGTTGGAACAGGTTGATTCAGAACTCATTGATGACGATGAGTAACAAATTTGCTATAATATAAATTGAAGTGAAAACGGGGTGATACCAATGAGTAAACGTGATGATAAGCGCAAGAAAGAGCAGATTCGGGCGCGCAAAGAGCAGTCGGCGAAGAGTGCAACGATGAAGAGCGGTGGAAGTAATAAATCGCCGAAGTCGAAGAAGAAGGCGGGCAAGGTAAGTGCGGCTTCGAAGCGGCGGATGACGGTTGGATTTACTGTTTCAGCGCTTGTGCTGGCGTTTTGTTTTTACTTAATCGGCAGCACCTTTGCGTTGTATTTGACAGCTCTAAATGAGAAGCAGACAGCGCAAGCAGAATATGATGCTGCGGTTGCTCGTGGTATTGAGCTTGAGCAAGAATTGAAACGGATGCAGGACCCTGAGTATTTGAAACAATATGCCCGGGAAAAATATTTTATGGCTAAAGATAATGAAATTATTTTTATGTTGCCGAATGATTAGAAGGAGCAACCAATGAGTAGTGTTGAACAGCGTGTAGCCTGTTTAGAATTAAATAAGGTGCAGCCAGTGGTTGTTGGTGTTTCTACCGGCGTAGACTCAATGGTGCTTTTGCATGCCTTAAAACAACAAAATATTGCTGTTGTGGCCGTTTATGTTAACCATCATAAGCGGCCTTTGCAGATTCCAACGGAACTTGCTTTGCTTGAGCGTGTTTGCGGTGATTATGGTTTTGAGTATCGGATTTTTGATTTGCCGGAAATGGGTGCGGGTAAAAATTTTCATGATTTTGCTCATCAGTTCCGGTATCAGAGTTTTGTGCGGGTTGCCCAGGAGATGCAGGCACAGGCAATTTTAACCGCGCATCATGCTGATGATCAGGTGGAAACGGTATTGATGCGCTTGGTTCGGGGTACTTCCCCGCGCGGGCTGGCCGGCATTCGGCCGGTCAGCCACTTTGATGGCGTGAAAGTTTTGCGGCCGTTCATTTCTCTGACTAAAAAGCAAGTGATTACTTACGCTGCAGAAAACATGGTTGAGTTTGTTGAGGATGAGAGTAATGCCAGCGAGGATTATTTGCGGAATCGGTTACGTCATAATGTGGTGCCGCAATTAATGGGTGAGAATGAGCAGAGTTATGCACATGTGCAGCGCTTGTTGGATATGGTGGCAACCCAGAATCGTTATGTTGATAAATTAGTGGCTCGTTGTATTGATGAGGTTGTGGTATTTTCAGAGCATCAGATGAGTTTGTCGCGGGAGCGTTTTTTGCTTGTTGATGAAGATTTGCAAGGCTTAGTTATGGCTGAATTATTGCGGCGCTATACTGGAAGTGATGCGGCTGCAGAGAAGACTGATTTAGTACTGAATTGGTTGCGAAACGGGATAAAACCGAATGCAGTGTTTTATATTGCACAAAATACATCAATAATTCGTGAATATGATATAATAAAGTTTGCGTACCCTCTTGTAATTACCCCTTTAAATAAGGTACAATTAAATGCAGGTATGCAATTTATAGATAATATAAAAATAGTTTTGGATAATGAGTCGCATACCGAGGAAATGACTGGATATTTTATTGAAAAAAGTATGGTTGTTTTTCCACTGTATATTCGTGCATTTTTGCGTGGTGATCGAATTCAAATGGCTCATGGCGGAAGCAAAAAAGTGAGCAGGATCTTTATTGATAAAAAGGTTCCTCAAAGTGAGCGTTTGCAAGTTCCGATTATTGTCGACAGCCAAGGTCAAATTTTGATTGTTGGTGAGTATGCGGTTGCGGATAGCGTGAAGAAACATAATTTTATTGGAGCTTGCCCATTATATATGGAGCAAGTGAACAAGTAGATTTTGGAGGGCATTATGCAAAACGTTGAGAGAGTATTGATTAGTGAAGCTGAAATTGAAAAGCGCAATAAGGAATTAGGGGAATTATTGACGAAGGAGTATGCTGACAAGGAGAATCCGATTTTTGTCGGCGTATTGAAAGGTGCACAGCCATTTATGTCTGATGTGCTAAAGCATGTTGAGTTAGTTCATATTGAACTTGATTATATGCGAATTTCAAGTTACAAAGGAACTGAATCAACGAATGAGCTTCGAGTTTTACTCGACTTAACGGTGCCTATCGAGGGCCGGGATGTGTTAATCATTGAAGATATTGTTGATACCGGACAAACACTAAAGAAATTGATGGATATTTTAGAATTACGTAATCCTAAAAGTCTTAAGGTACTGACCCTGCTGGATAAACCAGAGCGTCGTACCGTAGAAATTGAGGCGGATTATGTTGGCTTTACAATTCCAAATGAGTTTGTTATCGGATATGGGATGGATTTCGATGAGCATTACCGTACACTAAATTATATTGGTATTTATAAAAGCGAATAGTAATTTGATTTAAATAACAGATTACTTATTGAACGGAGGAAAGAGATCCATGGCGCAACAACCAAGAGTGAACAGACCAGGGAGTGGAATGACCTGGTATGTCATAACTGCAATTATTATTGTCGGAGCAATTGCTGCTTCGTTATATTTCACATCGGGAGGCCTCGGCACTAGTGCTGAGAAGCCGCCAACTTACTCAACATTTGTGACAGCTTTAAATGACAGCAAAGTTGAGGATATAAAAGTAACTCAAGATACAACAAATGGTGTAACTATTAATTATACTATTAAGGGTGAGAATGCAGAACCGGCAACCGGTGTTGCTGCGTTGACTGAACAGACTAAGTCTTATACAGTCCAAGGTCCTTCTTCGCAAGTGTTCTATCAGTTATTACAAGATAATGTTGGCAAGTATTCATCATATACATTTGTGGATAATACCGGAATTAACTTTATTGATATTATTTTAAGTGTTTTACCAATGGTTATTATGGTCGGAGCAATTTACTTTATCTTTAAAAGTATGAGCAGCGGTCAGGGACAAACTGTGGCAAAAAGTAAAGCGCGTTTGCAACCGGGCGGAACCGTTCGTTATGCTGACGTGGCCTCTTATGAAGAAGAGAAGCAGGAGTTACAAGAAGTTATTGATTTCTTGAGAAATCCTAAGAAATATCAAAGAATCGGTGCCCGGATTCCACGAGGGTTATTACTCGTTGGGCCTCCAGGTACTGGTAAAACTTTACTTGCCCGAGCGACTGCCGGGGAAGCGGGAGTACCTTTCTATACCGTAAGTGGTTCTGATTTCCTTGAACTTTATGTTGGGGTCGGAGCGAGCCGGGTTCGTGATATGTTCGCGACTGCTAAGAAAACTGCACCAGCAATTATCTTTATTGATGAAATTGATGCTATCGGGCGTCAACGTGGTGCCGGAGTCGGCGGCGGTAATGACGAACGTGAGCAAACATTAAACCAAATTTTGGTTGAGATGGATGGGTTTGATCAAAACGCAGGAATCTTAATTATTGCTGCAACTAACCGTCCTGATGTACTGGATCCAGCATTATTGCGTCCAGGACGTTTCGACCGTCAAGTTACAGTAAATATTCCTGATGTTAAAGGTCGTAAAGCAATTCTTGAAGTGCATGCACGTAACAAACAATTGGCACCTGATGCTGATTTAGAAGCGATTGCACGCCGTACACCAGGATTCAGCGGTGCTGAACTGGAAAGTGTTCTGAATGAAGCAGCCTTATTGGCAGCGCGTGAAGACCGTGAAGTTATTTACGAACATGACTTGGATGAAGCAATTGACCGAGTTATGATGGGACCGGCAAAAACAAGTAAGAAATACAATGAGCATGAAAAACGGGTTGTGGCTTACCATGAAGCCGGACATGCAGTTATTGGTTTAAAACTTGATGATGCCTCTGTGGTTCAAAAGGTTACGATTATTCCACGTGGACAAGCGGGTGGATATAACTTGATGATGCCAAAAGAAGAAACCTTCTTACAAACTAAAAAACAATTGCTTGACCAAATTACTGGTTACTTAGGCGGGCGAGTTGCTGAAGAGATTATCTTTGGTGATATTACCAGCGGTGCGTATTCAGATATTCAGAGTGTGACCGCAATTGCACGTGCAATGGTTACTGAGTATGGTATGAGTGATTTAGGACCAATTCAGTTTGAACGTCGTCAAGGTTCAGTATTCTTAGGTCGTGATTTCGGGAAAGAACAAAACTTTTCAGAGAAAATTGCTCAAGATATTGATAATGAAGTTCGTAAAATTGTTGACGGCTGCTACCAGCGTGCTCATGAAATAGTTCAAGAAAACATTCAGTTGTTACATAACATTGCTGAGGCATTGGTAGAACAAGAAACATTAACATACGAAGAAATTAAAAATATTGAGGATCACGGAACAACAAAACCAGCTGACAAATCAACTGCAACAGAAGATACAACGTCAAGTACGGTTGAGACTAAAGAATCTGATTCTAAAGTTGAAGATAATAAAACTGAGGAAAAAGAAGAAAAAGTTATAGCGGATGCAAGTTTTGATAATCCGGAAGATACTGAGTAAAAAAATAAAGAGCTGTAAGTTTAGCTTACAGCTCTTTTCTATTTGTGATAAAATGTGGGTATGTAGGAACGAAATGAGGATGGAAGATGAAATCTAAGTGGCAAGCGCTTTTAAGAGCAGAGAAAGAGCAGGAATATTTTAAGGGGCTTTGGGAATTTGTGAAGCAAGAATATCGCAGCAGGGTTATTTATCCGCCCAAGGAGCAAATTTTTCATGCTTTTGATTTGGTTGATTATGATGAAGTAAACGTAGTTATTCTCGGGCAGGATCCCTATCATGGACCGCATCAGGCACATGGTTTGAGTTTTTCGATTGCCTCACCATTGGCTAAGTTTCCGCCTTCGCTCAGGAATATGTTTATTGAGTTGGAGAGTGATTTAGGGATTCACCGCGAGAATGCTAATCTTACCGATTGGGCAGAGCAAGGCGTGCTGTTGCTTAATACCGTGTTGACTGTTCGTGCTGGACAGGCGGCTTCACATCGAGGACATGGCTGGGAGCAGTTTACCGATAAGGTTATTCGCTTGCTTAATGAACGTGATGAGCAGATTATTTTTGTGCTCTGGGGAAATGATGCACGGCGTAAAACGGCACTGATAACTAATCCGAAACATAAGATTATTCAAGGGGTACATCCAAGTCCGTTGTCTGCTGATAAAGGATTTTTTGGCAGTAAACCATATAGCAAGGTGAACCAGTTTTTGACAGCTGCACAAAAAACGCCTATACAATGGGGTTAAATCGTGGTATTGTTATGTACGTAGGTGAAAAAATCGCCGGATAAAATTTCACAATAAAGGAGCAAGAGTTATGTCAATATTTGATGGAATGATTCCAGAAATTAAAGGAAAGGGAATTCGTATTGTATTTCCTGAAGGCACCGATATCAGAATTCTGAACGCCGCTAAACGTTTGAGTAAAGAACAATTAATTGAGCCAATTTTGTTAGGGAACAAAGAAATGGTTGAAACAGTTATGTCACAAATTAATATGGATTGCTCAGGATTAACAGTTATTGATCCGGCAACATACGCTGATTTTGACAAGATGGTTGATTTATTTGTTGAATTACGTAAGGGGAAAGCAACTCGCGAACAAGCGGTTGAAACCCTAAAAGCTACTAATTATTTTGGCACAATGTTAGTTAAAATGGGTGAAGCTGATGGTTTAGTCGGCGGTGCATTATATTCAACAGCTGATACTGTTCGCCCGGCTTTGCAAATTGTTAAAACTAAAGCTGATGTTAACAAGGTATCAAGTATGTTCTATATGCATAAAGATGAACAAGCGTATATCTTCGGTGACTGTGCAATCAATGTTGCACCGGATGCAGAAGATTTAGCAGATATTGCAATTGGTTGTGAATCAGCCGCAGCAAAATTCGGCTTAACAGATCCGAAAATCGGACTCTTAAGCTTCTCAACCAAAGGTTCAGCATCTGGACCGGAAGTTGATAAAGTGCAAGAAGCTGTGAAAATCCTCAATGAGCGCCGTCCGGACTTAATCGTCGATGGCGAATTGCAATTTGACGCTGCCATTGTTCCAAGTGTCGGCATTCAAAAAGCGCCTGGTTCAGATGTTGCCGGACAAGCGAATATCCTGATTTTCCCTTCACTTGAAGCTGGAAATATTGGTTACAAGATTGCTCAACGCCTTGGTGGTTACGAAGCAATCGGTCCAATCCTTTTAGGATTGAATGCACCAATCAACGACTTAAGTCGTGGATGTAACGAAGAAGATGTTTATAAGTTAGCAATTATTACTGCGGCACAAGTGCGGTAGATGAGAAAACATCCGGGCGGTTTCCGTCCGGGTGTTTCTATTGAGTCGGAATAAATGAGAAAAGAGCACCAAAGTTAATCGGTGCTTTTTTTGTTCACTGCGTTTTAAAGATATTTTAAAAACTGATATCCTCGACTTGCTTTATCTTATCATAAATTATGTTACAATTGATGTATTGATACATTTTGTAAAAAAATAATGCGCAGAGGAGGCGGAGGATGAAAAGCAAGATGCCTGAAATTCTTTCTTTTATTTCAGAAGAAGCTGTTGATAGAAAAATGACCAGCGAAGAAATTGCGGATCACTTTGGTTATGATAAACATCATTTTAGTCGTAAATTTAAAGAAGTAAATGGATTCAGTGTTGTTGAATTCCTCTCAAGTTTAAAAGTCGAAAAAGCGATTATTGAACTTGATGAAGAAAAAAGAATAATTGATTTACAAGGATATTCCGGTTTTGAAAGCAGCGGTAGTTTTACCAATACTTTTAAGAAGTATACGGGTAGTTCTCCGAGAGAATACAAAAGTGGAATGAGCGAAATTTTTTATGGTGTTAAAAATTTTGAAGCTGATGACAAATCGGTAGAGTACTTTGAAGAAGAAAATAATTCTTTTTGTACAGTAAATATTGAAGTACCTGATGAATTTGAAAAAGGGGTAATATTTATTGGTCTTTTTCGCACACTTATACCAAATCATATACCTATATCCGGATTAGCTACTAAGAACTTAACAGGAAATAAATTGAAAAATATTCCGAATGGAGACTATTATTTATTATCTTGTGCTATAAGCCGTTCCAATAACATTCTATCTTACTTTAACCTAGGCAGTAGTTTAAGGGGGAAAGAAGAGGAACGATTATCTTTTCCAAACTGTTCTGGCAAAACTTATACGATTAAACTGAGAGAACCAATACCAGAAGATCCACCAATACTAGTTAATGTGGGGAAACTTTTAATCTCCCGTTTAAAGAACACAATCTAGAATAATATTATTTGATTATAAAATGATAGAATAGTCTTAAGATTACAAAATGGAGGTGAATATATGATTAAAACAGGAACTCCTTATCTATACTTTTATGATGAGTGTAACGATGCCCTGAACTATTATGTTGATATCTTTGGAGCTGAAATTTTAGAAAAAGCTACATTTGAAGATGTTGAGTACATGGAAGATGAGAGCCGTAAAGATTGTATTGCTTATGCCAGTTTTAAACTTGGAGAAAGTATTCTTCTTGCAAATGATTTTCTTGAAAAGAAAAGTAAAGAACGTTGTTCAGCGGATGCACAGATAAGTATTTGGCTAGAGATTGAGAAGGATACTGATATAAAACTATTGGAAGAAAGAATGTTAGCAACAGGTGCTCAGAGTATTACAAAACTTGAAGAGACTTTTTGGAATTCATTTTATGCTAAAATCGAAGATAAATTTGGAATTATTTGGGAATTGAATGCTCAAAAGTAGAGTAAAATATAATTTTAACAGCCTATGATATATGAGAAAGTTTATTTTCGGATTGGCAAAAAGAAAACAAGCAACGAGATTAGTCGTTGCTTGTTTTTTGTTCATGACGCTTTAAAGATATTTTCTTCAGCCAGCTTTTTCCGTGTTTCATTGAGAAGTAGCCAATAAGGGCCATGACGAAGGCGCCGAGAAAGTCAACGATGAGGTCTTCCATAGTGTCGGCAACTGCAGCTTTGCCCATTAGCGGAGTGCCGTTTTCAAGCAGCGTTTTCTGCATATTAAGGCCGAGCAAACTGTCGGCGGCGAATTCGTAGATTTCCCAGAGGACACCAAGGGTGACCGCAAAACAGCAGGCGAAGATGGCAACGAAGAGCGGGCTGAGTTTCATGTGCGAGTGCTCGTCGTTATTGAGGATACTAACCAGGGAGAAACCGAGAGCACCAAGCATAGCACCGCTAAAGGTGTGAAGAATGGTGTCCCAGTGAGGAATCAGATAGTAGAAGCTGCGGACTTCGCCAAGGTAGATTGAGCAATACAGGAAAATAACAAATATCAGGTACATGTTGCCAGGGATAGTGATTTTAAGTTGCTTGCTGAGAAGTGATGGCAGGAACATGACGATGATTCCCAGCAGACATTGGAATATCATGAGCCGATAGTCTGCTGCGGTTTTATCTCCTGGTGAAACCGCACCTGTGGAAGCTTGATATAATTGTATAGAGGTAAATACGAGGGCGAGGATTAATGAGAGGAAAACAAAGATGGTGAGTCCTCTGCGCCAATTTAACTTTTTCATGGATAATCTCCTTTTTGATATGTTTCTTTATTATATAAGATATCATGGGAATAATAAAGTATTATAGAGTCTTGGTCTGTATAGTCAGGGTGATTTGTGATACAATGAATAGTGAAATGAGGGAAATACAGATATGCGGGTAGCTCATGTATACTATAAAAAGGGAAACCAGTTGTTGATGCTTCATAAGCATTCACGTGATTGGTGGGTTGCTCCCGGAGGCAAGGCAATTACTGGTGAAGATATCCTTGATACTGCCCGCCGTGAATTTTGGGAGGAGACCGGACTGACTGCTAAACATATGCAGTTATGTTGTGTTTCAACAATTGAGGTTTTGGATGAGAATGAGCATAAAGATATGTTGCTATTTTCTTTTTTTGTTACCGAAGCAAGTGGTGAACAATTAGATGAGAATCATGAGGGAGTACTTGCTTGGCAAGATATTGACACAATTCATGATTTAAGAATGCCGCAAGGCGATCATTTTATTATCGAACATATTCTGGGTAACAACAACTTTGTTGAGATTGCTCGTTTCCAATACGATGCAGACTATAATTTAAAGGAGTACAAACTTGAAGGAGCTGAATGAGCCTATGAATGAAACCGACAATCTTAATATATTGTTCGTTTGCGGGATGAGTGGTGCCGGTAAGACGGTTTCTGAGCAAACCCTTGAAGATCTTGGGTTTGTGTGCATGGATAATATGCCGCCGGATATTATTCCGACGATTGCTGAACTTTTAAAAGAGCAATCGAAATTTCAGGATATTGCTTTTGTCATGGACTTTCAGCATTTTCCGGTAGCTTCAGTTATTGAAGCTATTGAGAAGGTAAAGGCAATTCCGCGGGTTACTTTGCAGATTTTATTTTTAGATGCAAATGATCAGGTGTTGATTGCGCGGTATAAGGAAACGCGGCGCAAGCATCCGCTTGCATCGAAAGGTATTTCATTAGTAAAAGCAATCAGTCGCGAGCGGGAGTTCAATGCGCCATTGCGTGATATGGCAGATATTATTATTGATACATCGTTATTAAAAGCAAAACAGTTAAAGCAAAAAGTAAGTTCATTGTTTGATGAGCGGCAAGATGGTAATTATGTAGTCAACTTTGTTTCTTTTGGCTTTAAACATGGGATTCCCCAAGATGCTGACTTTATGGTTGATGTTCGTTTCTTGCCCAATCCGTTTTATGTTGAAGAGCTGCGGTTGAAAACCGGGCTCGATCAAGAGGTTATTGATTTTGTTTTCGGAAATACCGAAACTCAAGTTTTTACTGAGAATCTGCAACAGTTTTTAACCTATTTGTTACCGCAATATCAAATTGAGGGACGCAAGCAGGTAGTAATTGCTGTGGGTTGCACCGGCGGTCAGCACCGTTCGGTGGCAATCGCGGAGTATTTAAAAAATCACTTTGATCGCGAATATCATACATATTCAAGTCATCGCGATGCAGATACCAATAGACGTATATTAAGTTCAGAATAGTTGAGGAGTTGTGAACCTATGCTACCAGTTGAATATCCAAAAGTTGTTGCTATTGGCGGCGGTACCGGGCTGTCGACATTATTGCGTGGACTTAAGCATTTTCCGGTTGATATTACGGCGATTGTTACTGTTGCTGATGACGGCGGCAGTTCTGGGGTGTTGCGTGAGGATTTTAGAATCCCGCCACCAGGTGATATCCGCAATGTGCTTGTTGCATTAAGTGGCTCAGAAACATTGTTTAATGATTTATTGCAGTTCCGTTTTTCGAGTGACCGTGGTGAGAACTATCTTGATGGTCATCCAGTCGGTAACTTGTTGCTGGCGGCAATGACGGCACTGACAGACGGTGATTTTGTGCAGGCAATTGAAAATATTGGTGATGTACTGAATATTAAGGGGCGGGTGTATCCGGCATCTCCGGCGGCAAATGTTTTGCATGCTGAGCTTGAGGATGGTACTTTTGTGCAGGGCGAATCAACTTTGGCAACCAAGGGTTCGCCGATTAAGCGTGTCTTTTATCAAGGTGATACCGAAGCGGTTCCAGAGGCAATTGAAGCGATTTTAGAGGCGGATGTTGTTATTCTTGGGCCAGGTAGTTTGTACACCAGTGTTATTCCGAATATTTTATTTCCAGAAATTGCAGCAGCAGTCAATAATAATCTTGTTGCTGACGTTGTCTATATTGCTAATATTATGACTGAAGCCGGGGAAACTGATAATTATACGGCGGCCGATCATTTGCAGGCAATTATTGATCATGGTGTGACATCGGTTAATAAGATTATTGTTAACGATGAAGCGATTCCACAGAAATTTTTACTTTCATATGCCGAAGAAAATGCAATTCCGGTTGAGAATGATATTGAGCGACTTGAAGAAGAACTTGGCGTGCAAGTTATATTATCGCGGGTTGTTGACCTGAGTGATAATACTGTTCGTCATGATTCAATTAAAACAGCAGCAAGCGTGTATGCGATTGCTCTGGACCGATTGTAAAAACTGGCGGAGGTGCGGTCTTCTAAGGGGACCACGCCTCCGCTAAAATTTGAGTAAGAAGGAGGCGGCAACGAATGCCAACATTTACGACCTTGGTTAAAGAAGAATTGATTAATGTTGAAGAAGAGCAGCAACTCCATAGCGAGCTGGCAGCTTTAATTCGTTTGTGCGGCCGAATTATTTTTACCAATATGGGTATGGGTGTAGCTATCCAGACTGAAAGTGCAGCGACTTCGCGGCGAATTTATGTTTTGCTCAAGAAGTTATATGCGGTGCATACTGAAATTATGGTGCGTCGCAAGACCAAGCTGAAGAAGAATAATGTGTACATTATTCGGGTGGAGAAGGCGAAGGAGATTTTGACTGATATCCATATGCTTGGTGAGGATGGGTTTGAGTTGCGAATCGATGAGCGTTTAATTGCTTCAACGAATGATAAGATTGGTTATTTGCGTGGTGCTTTTTTAGCTTCAGGGTCAGTAAATGATCCGCGAGTCTCGCGGTATCATTTAGAGATTTTCTCCCAAAGTCGTGAACATGCCGAAGATTTGATGGATGTGATGAATAGCTTTGAATTAAACACTAAGGTGACGGATCGCAAGCGCGGTTCAATTACGTACATTAAAGAAGCGGAGAAGATTACCGATTTCATTGGTTTGATTGGTGCGACGAATGCGTTGTTTGCTTTTGAGGATATGCGGATTACCCGGGATATGCGGAATGCTATTAACCGGATTTCTAATTGCGAGATTGCTAATGAGCAGAAATCGATTCGGGCAACGGAGCAGCAGATTGCTAATATTGAGCTGATTCGCGATGAGCTTGGTTTTGAAGTTCTGGGTTCCAAAGCGCAGCAGGTGGCACATTTTCGTTTGGCAAATCCGGATGCGACATTGGCGGAACTTGCCGAGATTATGAATGAGGCAAGGATTTCCATCAGTAAGTCCGGCATTAATCATAATATGCGTGCGATTGCGACATTAGCGGATAATATTCGTTCGAGTACAAAATAAAAAAACCGAAAGCTTTATGAGCTTTCGGTTTTTCTTTTTTTAGTTTGCTCTTCGATGATGTCGAGGAGTTCAGCTGTGCTTTCGATTGGGTTTTGTGTATAAAGATGTTTCAATGATTTTTTGCGTTCAAGTTTGAAGGTTATGACTATAACCATACTTAATATGACGAGCAGAATCCATGAAACATAGATGCTTGGGTTAACCATGTGCCAACCACTGGCCTGAGTGTTATATTGCCAGGCATTGAAGAAGGTGCCGAAGTTTTCAGCAATCCAGATGAAGATGGCAATAAGTCCAAACGAGGCTATAACCGGCATACGATATTCACGATTATAAACAGTGAAATATATTTTGCTGCGTAAGAAGATTATTGGCAGTGCCAAAAGAATCCAGTAGCGAATATCATAGAACCACATGTTAGTAAAGAAGTTCATGTAAATGATGGCTGCTAAAGTAATGGCAATCCAAGTTTTCGGCCAGTTTTCAACTCGCAGCTTAAGCAGTTTCCATGATTGCATCATGTAGCTGGCAACAGCGGCATACATAAAGCCGCTATAAAGCGGCACACCCATAATTCGTAAGAATGATGGGTCGGGATAAGACCAAATGCCGTGGCTGACTTTGAATATTTCCATTGCCAGTCCCAATAAGTGGAACAGGCAGATAACTTTGATTTCATTGATTGTTTCTAAACCAAATAAGTAGAAACAAATTTGAATGATTAAAGCATAGGCAAATAGCCAATCATAGCGATAGGGTATTTGCAAGATGTTGCTTACCATTAATCCGCCTAAAATTAAAGCCGGAAATAGACAGGCAAGCGCTTCTTTAAGACCAAAATCAATAAAGCTGAATGTTAAGGTTTTTAGTTTCCTTCGCATAGACACTCCTTTGGGTTAGATTATTTTATCAATTAATCCATAAGCAATAGCTTCTTTGGCATCAAACCAATTATCGCGGTCCGTGTCGCGGCTAATTGTTTTTACAGTTTGTCCAGTCAATTTAGCCAGTAATTTATTCATTTTCTCGCGCGTTTCAATTAAGCGCTTAGCAGCAATTTGAACATCGCTGGTTTGTCCGCTTGCGCCACCAAGTGGTTGGTGAATCATGACTTCTGAATTCGGCAACGCCAGGCGTTTACCTTTGGCACCTGCTGCCAAAAGGAATGAAGCCATACTGGCTGCCATACCGACACAGATAGTTGATACATCAGGTTTGATAAAATTCATTGTGTCAAAAATTGCCAGACCGGCGCTGATACTGCCACCTGGTGAATTAATATAAATCGAGATATCCTTTTGAGCGTCATCTGATGCTAAAAAGAGCAGTTGCGCAATGACCGCATTAGCTGATTCATCCGTGATTTCTCCGGTAAGCATAATAATCCGGTCTTTTAATAGCCGTGAGTAGATATCATATGAGCGTTCACCGGCTCCGGTTTGTTCAATTACATAAGGTATTAAAGGCATAAGTAGATTCCTCCTTGTTTGATTCTTATCTATTATAACAAAAGTTGCAGTGAACGGCAAAAGATGCTATTTGATTGTTTTGAAAAAAATTATGATAAACGAAATAAGTGAATTATTTCATTTATGAAAACGCTCTCTTATGATATAACAGCAAATATCCGCATTTTTAAAAGGTTATTTATTGCTACGGCTGGCTAAAAGTGGTATTATTAATACGATAGGGTTTGACCTATACAACCCAAAATTTAGGAGGAATTACCTATGGCAGTAAAAGTAGCAATTAATGGATTCGGACGTATCGGACGTCTTGCGTTTCGTTTAATGTACGGACGCCCAGAATTTGAAATCGTAGCAATTAACGATTTAACTGCGCCAAAAATGTTAGCGCACTTATTAAAATATGATTCAGCTCAAGGATCATACAAAGCAGATGCAATCACTAATGGTGATGATTCAATCACTGTAGATGGCAACACAATCAAAATCTACGCTGAGAAAAACCCAGCAGATCTTCCATGGAAAGATTTAAATGTAGATGTAGTATTAGAATGTACTGGATTCTTCACTGCGAAAGATAAAGCAGAATTACATATCCAAGCAGGAGCTAAACGCGTTGTTGTTTCAGCACCAGCTACCGGAGATTTAAAAACTGTTGTATTCAACGTTAACCATGACATTTTAGACGGAACTGAAACAGTTATTTCAGGTGCTTCATGTACTACTAACTGTTTAGCGCCAATGGCTAAAGTATTAGAAGATAACTATGGAATCAGCCACGGGTTGATGACTACAGTTCATGCTTATACAAATGACCAAAGCACATTAGATGCACCACACCCTAAAGGAGATCTTCGTCGTGCTCGTGCAGCAGCTGCGAACATCGTTCCTAACTCAACTGGAGCTGCTAAAGCAATCGGTTTAGTAATTCCTTCATTAAAAGGAAAATTAGATGGTGGAGCTCAACGTGTACCAGTAATCACTGGATCATTAACTGAGTTAACAACTGTATTGAACAAAAACGTAACTGTTGAAGAAATTAATGCAGCTATGAAAGCAGCATCTAACGAATCATTCGGATACACTGAAGATGAAATCGTATCAAGCGATGTAATCGGATGCCAATACGGATCATTATTCGATGCAACACAAACTCGTGTTATCGATGTTGACGGAAAACAATTAGTTAAAACAGTTTCTTGGTATGATAACGAAATGTCATATACTGCTCAATTAGTTCGTACAGTAAAATACTTTGCTGAACACTTAAAATAATTGAAGAAATTGAAAAGCGCGGTTCCTCAGGAGCCGTGCTTTTTTTCTTTTCCAAAAAATTTTTCCTGAAACAGAAAACTGGCAATAAAATATTTGTGCTATTATAAACTTATATAAAAGGAGTGAGCACAATGAAGTTTATTATCGAGAAGGATTATGCATCGATGAGCCGGGTAGCAGCAAATATTTTGCTTGGTGAGATGTATCGTGATCGCCGGGTAAATCTGGCAATTACTGCGGGAAGCACACCGGTAAAAATGTATGAGTATTTGGTTGAAGATGTAAAAGGAAAAGATTACCTGACTAATGTGCATTACTATAACTTTGATGAGATTCCGGTAATTGGCGAGAATGGTTATGGTGTTACCATGGGCAATTTGGATAAACTCTATTTTAGTCCGGCAGCAATTTCAGCAGAACAGATTCATGTTTTGGATGAGAATAATTATTTACAACAAGATGAGCGAATTAAGGACGATGGTGGCTTAGATCTAATTTTGTTGGGTATTGGTGCTGATGGCCATTATTGCGGCAACCTGCCTGGAACAACTAAGTTTGAAAATATGACCAGTCAAGTAAGCGTTGATGCAACACCTGGCATGCGCGACATCTTAATTGAGGAAGTTGGTGGCGATGCCAGCAAGTGTCCGGATTACTATGTAACTATGGGACCGGCAAGTGTGATGCAGAGTAAACGCATCCTATTGTTCGCAACCGGAGCTAAAAAAGCGGCAATTATTCGCCAAGCATTCTTTGGTCCGGTAACGAATGATGTGCCATCATCATTATTGCAAACCCACCCGAATATCACCATTCTTTTAGATGAGGCAGCAGCGGCAGAAATACAGGACTTACTGTAAACAAACTTGTTTACCTGAAAGATAGCAGGTATAATAAAAGTGACGATATGAAAAATAATTGAGGTGAAGTCATCCGACACACTTGATAATCAACAATCATGATTATAAGTATGCTTGGAGTAGTAGAATAAATCAAAATTGAAAACAAAATGAAGCTACAAATGTAGTTCGTTTTGTGTCAGTCTGATTTATCTGCCAACTCCACCTTTATCAAAAAGCTGAAAAGCGCTGTGGAGTTGGTCCACAGCGCTTTTTTCATATCGTCAATAAAAAGTGAAGGAGTTTAAACTAATGAATAAACAATTATTAAAATATATGGCAACACGGCCGCAAACATATGCACCAAGTACCGAAAAATTTTGGGATGATGAATACATCTCGGCGCAAATGCTGAAAGCACATTTGAATCCTGATGCTGATGGAGCAACAAGATCGCATGCCTTTGTAGAAAAGTCAGCACGATGGATTGCCGGACTAGCCGACAATTCGCGGCTGCTTGATCTTGGCTGCGGTCCAGGTATCTACGCGACCATATTCGCTGAATATGGCTTCGCAGTAACTGGCATAGATTTTTCGGCACGTTCAATTGCTTATGCTAAAAAACAAAATCCGACTATTGATTACTTCTATCAAAATTATTTGGATCTTGAGTATGTTGGCGAGTTTGATATTATTACCCTCATTTATTGTGATTTTGCTGTGTTACCGCCAGAGTCACAGCAAAACCTCTTACAAAGAATATATCGAGCATTAAAACCCGGCGGAAAGTTCATCTTTGATGTATTTTCGCCGGTGAAATATGCAGAAACAGTTGAACAAACTACCATCGAATACATGGAAAGCGGCTACTGGCGCCCGGAGCCGTATATTTGCATCAAGCGAGATTTGCAGTATACAGCGGAATCAGTTTATTTGGAACAGTATTTGGTACTGACTGAGGATAAACTAGCCTGCTACAATCTGTGGAATATGGCATTTACACAAAGTGAACTGGAACCAATGCTTGGGGCTGCCGGATTTGCGACGCTTCAATTTTATGATGATATAAGTGGTAGCCCATATACTGAACTCAGCGAGACAATTTGCGTAGTTGCTGAGAAGCTTTAGGAGAAATCTTAAAAACGGCGGAGCCACTGAGGAGCTCCGCCGTTTTTGTTCTTTATCCAATATATAAAATTCGAAATCGCAGAAAGGTGAAATATAGTAATAAATAAATGGCGATTGGAATAAATAGTAAAAGAAAGTTTTGTAATTGGATTGTTATGAATAAGCACAGCAGAGTAAAAATAAGGAGTAAAATTTTAGCAAGCATGTCGTAGGTAAAGCTATGTTCAATATTAATGTACTGATTTTCATTTTCGTTTGAAATACTTTTTGTTGTAGTGTGACTTTTGAATCCTGATACGACTTTGACTTCATGCGTTCCAGCCCCAAGTTGGATGGTGCTTGATTCGCCGGGAAGCAGAGTGTCTACGTATTCTTGGTCAATATATATTTCGCATGGATTGATAAAGTCATTAGTTTTGTTGCTAAGCAAACGATATAGTAAAGTGTTATCGGAACGAATCAGTTTAATTGATGGCATTTGGTACCTCGCATTTTTTAGTATATAAGCAATTATAAAGAGGAATTAAGAAGAAGTCTAGAAATTTTGAACAAATAGCACGACAAAAGTGAAAAATAGGTCTATAATTATAGTTGTAGAGGCAGACTGCTTGAGTTGCTTCGCATGGATTATAACAACCTATTATTTATACAGCCTGCTATGCTACAGCAAGTATTTTAGGAGGTAATTGATTATGGCTTTACAAGGTTCTAAAACAGAAAAAAATTTATTGGCGGCATTTGCCGGAGAAGCACAGGCGCATACTAAATATGAGTTCTTTGCGTCACAGGCAAAAAAAGACGGTTATGAACAAATCGCCGCAATTTTTGATGAGACTTCTCATAATGAGAAAGAACATGCTAAAATGTGGTTCAAGTTATTGCATGATGGCAGTATGCCTGATACTCAGGCTAACTTGCAAGATTGTATTGATGGTGAACATTATGAACATACAGATATGTATGTTGAGTTTGCCCGAGTTGCTCGTGAGGAAGGGTTTAATGATATTGCCCGGCTCTTTGATGGTGTTGCTGCGGTTGAAAAAACACATGAAGATCGTTACTTGAAACTTTTGAAACAAGTTGAAGATGATTTAGTGTTCAAAAGCACTGACGGTGAAACTGTTTGGGTTTGCCGTAACTGCGGTCATGTTCATGTTGGACCGACTGCTCCGGCAGTATGTCCGGTATGCAGTCATCCGCGTGCTTACTTTGAACGCCAAGCGGATAATTACGAAGGTTAGAAGAACAAAACCAGCTGCGCCAGGGCTCAGCTGGTTTTTCTCCAAAAGATGGTATAATAGAAAATGAGGTGGTTTGTAATGATAGTGATTGCGAATAATGAGCGGAATCGGATTCAGTTGATTATTGATGGCCAGGAAGCCGGAATTATTGATTATTTGATTTATGATAAGTATGCAAATGTTTCTCACACTGAAGTCTATCCGGAATTTGCTAAACGTGGCTATGCTGAGTTATTGGTTAAGAGTTTCATTAACTTTGCGGATAATAAGGGTTATACCAAAAAAGCGGTTTGTCCTTATGCTCTGGCTTATTTCAAGAAAAATAAAATTGATTTTGAGGCAGATTAATTAGGCTTCACTTTTTTTATTGGGTGAGGTATAATGATAGTTGTTACGCGCCCCAATGTGCCGGCACGTACAATTCTTGCGTGTGCAAGGAAAATATGCAAAGTATAGAACTTTGAAGTACATCTTTTAGATGTGCTTTTTTTGTTGGAAAGGAATGAGTTTTATGGAATGGTTGTATTTAATTATTGCCGGAATTTGCGAATTGGTTTGGGCTTTTGAACTGGAGGCGTCGCATAGCTTTACGATTCTACTGCCCAGTGTTATTGCGATTGGTTTTATTATTGTGAGTTTCTTTTTGTTTGCTAAGGCGATGCAGAAAATTGCAATTGGTACGGCCTATGCGATTTTTACCGGTATCGGTGCTGCCGGTACTGCAATTGTAGGCATTGTGCTTTTGAATGAGAGTGTCAGTATCTGGAAGATTTTGGCATTGGTTTGTTTGCTGGCAGGCATTATTGGCTTGAAATTAAGCGATAATCCTAAAAAAGAGGAGGCTGAACAAGTATGAGTTGGTTATTATTAATTACCGCCGGATTATTTGAAACCGGGTTTGTTATTACTTTGAAGTTATCGGATGGATTTAAAAAATTATGGTTTTCAGTACTAACAGTTGTTTGCATGGTGTGTAGTTTCTGGCTGCTATCAGTTGCTTTAGAGACTATTCCACTAGGAACCGGGTATGCAATATGGACCGGCATCGGTGCTCTCGGCAGCGTGCTGGTTGGTATTCTTTTTTTCAAGGAAAGTGCAAGACCGCTTAAACTATTATGTATTGCAATGATTGTTGCCGGAGTAGTTGGCTTAAAACTGGCAAGCTAGCAGAGTAGATTGACAATTGTTGCTGAAAGTGTTTATATAGAACTAATATGATACCACCCGTTTGACGGGCGGCTGGTATCATCCGACACACTTAGGAGGCGGCTATGGATATTAATTGGCCAATATATAAAATTGAGCGCCTTGGTCATTGCGGATACTTAATGGGAACGATTCATCTGGGCAGTCAGCAGATGTATCCGTTGCCAAAGTTTATTGTAAATACTTTAGCACAGAGTAAGCAATTGATTACCGAGATGTCAGCAACAGAAACCGGATCAGCCGGCGAGTTAATGGAAGACGAAGCAATGCTTGAACCAGGAACAGTTATTGCGGATATATTAGAACCGGATGTGTTTGAGTATCTACTTGAACGCGCTGAAGAGTATGAATTAGAACTTACTGAGTTTGAAAACTATCGTCCATGGTATATAGCCACTTTCTTTACTTCACTTGCTTACAAGCAAACCGGGAAATCAATGCTCTATGGTGTTGATTTGCAGCTGCAGCGTTTGGCAAAACAAAATAATTTACTTGGAGTAGGTCTGGAAACTGCTGATGCTCAAATTAATGAGGTTGCCGGTGCATATCCGGATAGTGATGCAAATGATATTATTCGTTCAATCATTCCTCAAGCAACAGTTTCAGATGAGATTGAAGTTATTTATCAGGCCTATATCAATGATAATCCAACGACACTTACCGAACAGATAAATGAGCTTGCTGAAAATATTACTGTCGGCCGCAACAAAGCTTGGACGCCAATTATTGCCAATTTGGTAATGAATGATGCCAAGCCATTTATAGCTGTAGGCTTTGGTCATTTACATGGTTATGATGGCTTGATAAAGCTGCTGCAGAACCAAGGTTTTACGGTTGATAAATTGCTTGGAAATGTACAATAAATAAGGCTAAAACGCACTAGTTTTCACTAATGAAAAATTTAGTGCGTATTTCTTTGCATGTAAAAAGAGTTGCGTTATAATAATTTTGCTAGTCAATAGACTACGCAACTGTATGCACGTTTAAATTCTACTTTTCCCCCCTTAAGTCTTGATTTATACCTGCTACATCTGCAAAGACCACCGAGTGATGACGGTGGTCTTTTTTTTATCTTTTTTTGCAAACTACTCTAGACAAGTTCGAAAATGTATGTTATGCTTCTTGTAAGCGGATACAGGAAATTCCGTAAAAAATTCTATTTGGAGGTATATGTTATGTTAGAGTCTATTGAAAAAGTGATGGAACATTTTTTAATGCCGGTAGCAGCATGGGTAGGACGAAATCGTTATATTGGCGCGATTAGAGATGCTTTCATTACCTTCACGCCATTCATTATTGCAGCATCGTTGTTTTTGATTGTTACATCATTTCCGATTCCTGCATACCAAGATTTTATGGCAGGTTTTATTGGAGAGAACTGGTCAACATATCTTGAGTATTCATTTGCGGCAACATTTCCGTTCATGGGAATGTTTATCTCATTTTTAGTAGCGTATAAGTTAGCACGTTCTTATGAGATTGAGGGTATTTCAGCTGGTTTGCTTTCAGTTATATGTTTTCTGACAATTACTCCTCAAGCAAGCGTTGATACTTTTGGTGGGGTATTGCCAATGGAATGGCTGGGTAGTAAAGGTTTATTGGTTGGTATGGTAATTGCCATTATATCAACCGAAGTTTTACGTTTGTTCTTAAGAAAAAATTGGGTTATCAAATTACCTGAGGGTGTGCCGCCAGCAGTATCAGCATCATTTGCGGCAATTATTCCAGCGTTAGTAATGATGATCGTGATGTTGTTAGTGCGTAATGGTTTTGCAATGACTTCATTTGGGACTTTCCATCAATTAATTTATCAAGTGCTGGCAACACCAATTCGTAGTTTTGGAACGTCATTGGTTGGTGCGATTCTGACAGTAGTGGCGATTTCGTTATTATGGTCAGTCGGAATTAATAGTGGGTCATTGGTTAATGGTATTTTACGTCCTTTCTGGCTGGAAAACCAAGAAATCAATATGGCTGCTATAAAATTAGGTCAAACACCACCTAATATTGTTACTGAACAATTTTACGATATGATTTGGATGGGCGGTGCCGGGGTTACTTTAGCACTGGTAATTGTTATACTAATAGTAGCTAAGGGTAAACAAAACCGTATGATTGGTGCTTTATCAGTAGCACCGGGAATTTTCAATATTAATGAGCCGGTATTGTTTGGGGTACCAGTTATCTTGAACCCGATTATGTTAATTCCGTTTAACGTTGTGCCAATTGTTATGGTTGTTACACAGTATGCAGCAATGGCTATTGGTTTGGTGGCTCGGCCAACCGGGGTAGTTATCCCGTGGACAACACCACCGGTAATCAGTGGCTTTATTATTACCGGGCATTGGAGTGGCGCAGTTATGCAGATTGTCAATCTGATTATTGCCGGACTCATTTACTTACCGTTTATTTTATTTATTGACAGACAACAAGTGAAGCAGGAGAACGAATTAGCTGCTGCAGAAAAATAAGATTGGAATGATTGAACATGAGAAAAAGAAACTGGGTGGCTATTGCAACATGGCGCATGGCTTTAGAAGGATTTGTGCAGCATGAAGCGGCAATTCGTGATGGTAAACGCGCAAGTGAGTTTATTCCTGATTTAGTGCAGGCGGTTGAAGATTATCCGTTTTATAAATCAGTAGGGTACGGCGGCTTACCAAATGAAAATGGTGTTGTGCAATTAGATGCTGCATTTATGGATGGCGATACTTTAGCATTTGGTGCAATTGCCGGAATTGAAGATTTTGCAAATCCGATTCGGATTGCTAAGCAATTAAGTGTTGAGCGCTATAATAGTTTTTTGGTTGGTGAGGGCGCAATGGAGTATGCGCGAAACGCAGGTTTCGCTCAGAAGCCAATGTTGACTGAACGGGCTGAAAAGCTTTGGCAGATTCGTAAACGAGATATCGTTGAGAAGGGCTTGGCGCCATATGATGGTCATGATACGGTGTGTATTATGGCGCAGGATCAGGAAGGCTCGATTGTAGCCGGAACGTCAACCAGCGGGCTTTTTATGAAAAAAGCCGGTCGTGTTGGTGATTCACCGATTTCTGGTTCGGGATTATATGCTGATAGTGAAGCGGGCGCTGCGGCGGCGACTGGACTTGGCGAAGATATTATGAAGACTTGTGTTTCTTTTCAAACCGTTCTGTTTATGCAAGCGGGAATGACGGCGCAGGATGCTGTGGATAAAGCAGTGAGTCAGGCGACGGCGCAATTAGTTCGCCATCGCGGAGTTGCCGGTGATATCTCAGTTGTGTGTGTTGATAAGGATGGCAATTTTGGTGCTGCAACAAACACAGATGAATTTTCTTATGTAGTTATGGGTGAAGATATGCGTCCGACGGTTTATTTGACTGATAAGCATGGCGAGCACCGTTTAGCTGATGAGGCATGGATGCAAGCTTATTATGATGAACGTCATAAGAAAATAGAAGATTAATTTTCGGCAAACTGAAGTGTTGCAACGGAGAAGAATGTAAGAGTACGAGAAAGAAGGCTGTATTGTGAGTCAAGAAGTACGTATTGAGCGAGATAGCTTGGGTGAAATTCCGGTACCGAAAATGGCGTATTATGGAATAGCAACCGAGCGTGCGAAACGGAACTTTAATATTTCCGGAGTGAGTGCTGATAAAAAGATGATTTATGCACTTGTGATTGTGAAGAAGGCGGCAGCATTAGCGAACCACGAAGTTGGTTCGCTTTCCTTGAAGAAATGCCGGTTTATTGAACAAGCTTGTGATGAGATTTTGGCTGGTAAGTTCGATGATGAATTTGTAACTGATAGTATTCAAGGTGGTGCCGGGACGTCTTTTAATATGAATGTTAATGAGGTTATTGCAAATCGTGCCAACGAATTGGCGGGATTTGCTTTAGGGTCTTATTCGCTGGTTCATCCAAATGATGATGTGAATATGGGACAGTCAACAAATGATGTGGTGCCAACGGCGGCGAAGTTAGCGCTGATTTGGAAAGCGGAGGTGCTTGGTTTGGCGATGAATCGGATGATTGCGGTTTTGCTTGATTTGGCGGAAGAGTTTGATGATGTTATTAAGCTTGGGCGGACCCATTTGCAAGATGCAGTGCCGATTCGTCTGGGTCAAGTGTTTGCAGCATTCGCCAGTGTGCATATGCGTGAACTGAATCATCTTGAGTTTGCTTTAAGTGATATGCATGTTTTAAATATGGGTGCTACAGCGGTTGGTACCGGTATTACTGCAAGTCGCCGCTATATTGAATTAGTTACCGGATATATTAATGAATTGAGCGGTATCTATTTTTTGCCGGCGAGTAATTTGGTTGATGCAACCAGACATACGGATTACTACACGCGGTTATCAGCATCGCTGAAGAATTGTGCGGTAAGCCTTTCAAAGATGTGCAATGATTTGCGGCTGATGGCATCAGGACCGCGCGGCGGATTGGCGGAGATTATTCTGCCGCCGGTGCAGCCGGGCTCGTCAATTATGCCGGGTAAGGTGAATCCGGTGATTCCTGAGGTAGTCAATCAGGTTTGTTTTAGTGTGATTGGCAATGATGTGACGGTGAGTAAGGCAGTTGAGGCGGGGCAGTTGGAGTTAAATGTTTTTGCACCGGTGATTGTGAAAACATTGCTTGAGTCAATCTCGCTATTGACTCAGGCAATCGATACTTTAACAGAAAAGGCCTTAACCGGACTGCAATCAAATCGCGAAAATTGTTCTTTAATTACTGAACATAGTGCCGGAGTAGCTACCGCACTTATTCCGTATATTGGCTATGATCGGGCTTCAAGTATTGCTAAGGAGTCGTTGGCGCGCCGGGTTTCAGTGCGAGAAATTTTGTTGGAAGAGCACTTGTTTGATGAAGTTCAGCTGGATGAAATATTGAATGTTTACCATATGACAGAGATACGATAAAGGATGCGATGCAATGTTTTTGGAAGTTATTGGTTTAGAAGCACGGGATGTTGAGTTGGCGGCTCAAGCCGGAGCGAGTCGGATAGAATTGGTATCAGCGATGGATCGAGATGGTTTAAGTCCGGATATTTTGACAATTCGCGAATGTTTGGCGGTTGCGACTATCCCGGTTCGAATAATGGTTCGTTTTCACAATGATGGTTTTGTTTATGATAGCCGTGAAATTGGCTTGATGCAGCGTTTCATCGAATCAGTGGAAACGATGAATATTGATGGCTATGTGATTGGCGGGTTGACTGCCGATGGCTTTGTTGATGAAGAACTTATCGAATCAATACTAAAAGTGACCGCTAAACCGCTCACTTTTCATCGCGCGATTGACTACAGCAAAAATCAAGTTGAAGCAGTACGGGTTTTAGAGGCTTATCCACAAATTGACTGCATTTTAACGAGCGGTGGCATTAGTAAACCGATTGGTGAGAACATTGCGACTTTGTTGGCAATGCAAGAACAGAGCAGCAAGCGTCTGCTTGCAGGTGGCGGCGTTAGCCGTGAAGTGTTTGCTAATTTGAAAAAAAGTGGCATAACGTCAATACATATTGGCAGTTTAGCCCGAATTCATGGTAAAATTGATGAAGATATTTCAATAACTGCTATTGAAGAATTATTATCAGTGTGAAAGGATGACTCGTATGCGGACAATTAGTTATGATACAGTGGTCAATCAGGTGGCGCGATTATGTCAGGAGTCCAATATGGCTATCGAGCCGGAAATAGTTTCAGTATTGGAAGCAAAGTTTGAAGCTTCATCTGGTTTGGAGCATGAGATGTTACAACAGATTGTAATTAATAATAAGCTTGCCGGGGAGAAGCAATTACCTTTATGCCAGGATACCGGTATTGTGGTTGTGTTTTTGGAAATTGGCACGGAGCTGCACATTGATTTTGATATTGAGGCAGCGGTGAACGCTGGTGTAGCCGAAGGCTACACCTATTTGCGTAAGTCGGTAGTTGGTCATCCACTGGAGCGGGTGAATACCAAAGATAATACACCGGCGATTGTTCATCAGCGGTTGGTTGCCGGGGATAAGCTGACAATTAGTTTGGCGCCGAAAGGGGCCGGCAGTGAGAATATGAGCGGCATGAAGATGTTATCGCCTAGTGTCGGAGTTGATGGTGTGAAAGATTATGTGCTTGAGGTCATCAAGGCGGCCAAGGGCAAAGCCTGTCCTCCGATGATAGTAGGTATTGGTATTGGTGGTAATTTTGAGAAGGCGCCAATGCTTGCCAAAGAGGCTCTGCTTCGGCCGCTCTCGGACGAAGCGGACCATCCTTTAGACAAAAAACTGGAACAGGAATTGTTGCGTGCTATTAATGAGCTTGGCATTGGTACGATGGGTGTTGGCGGCATTGCTACGGCGCTGGCGGTTAAGGTGAATAGTTTTCCGTGTCATATTGCGTCGCTGCCGGTTGCGGTTAATATTCAGTGTCATGTTGCCCGTCATTTGACGGCTGTGTTGTAGAGAGGTGGCATATATGAAGACTAGAGATTTGATAACGCCGCTTGATACAGCATTGGTTGCTGATTTACGGTCTGGTGAAAAAATATTGATTAGCGGGACTATTTATGTGGCTCGTGATGCTGCTCATAAACGGATTGGCGAAATGCTTGAGGCAGGGTTGCCGTTACCAGTTGACTTGAAGAATCAGATTATTTATTATATGGGACCATCGCCAGCGATTGGTGAAGAAGTGATAGGCAGTTGCGGACCGACAACAAGTGCGCGAATGGATCCGTATACCGAAATGATGTTGGATCTTGGTGTAAAGTTGTTTATTGGCAAAGGTGAGCGCGCACCTTATGTTGAGCAACTGTTGCAAGAGCACGGTGCTGTTTACGCGATAGCGGTTGGTGGTGCGGCAGTATATTTACAGCAGTTTGTTAAGACCTGCGAGTGCATCGCTTTTGAAGAGCTTGGTGCCGAGGCGTTGTATCGCCTTGAGGTAGAAAATTTTGAAGTATTCGTAGCTAATGACGTTCAAGGAAATACAATCTTTCAATAAAGGAGAAAAATAATGGATTATAAAAATGATGCTTTGGCGATTCATAAAAAGTATAAGGGTAAGTTAGGTATAGAAATCTTACCGCCGGTGAATGAAGACACCCTAACGTTGCTTTATTCACCTGGCGTCGCTGAACCTTGTAAAGAAATTGCTGTTAATCCGGATTTGGTTGCTGAATATACTTGGCGCCAAAATACGGTAGCAGTTATCAGTGATGGCAGCGCGGTTTTAGGGCTTGGCAACATTGGTGCCAAAGCTGCGATTCCGGTTATGGAAGGGAAAGCATTGCTGATGAAATCTTTTGCTAACCTGAATGGCGTGCCAATTGTGCTTGATACCCAAGATACCGACATGATTATTCAAACTGTAAAAATGCTAGCGCCTTCATTTGGAGCCATTAACCTTGAAGATATTTCTGCCCCACGTTGTGTGATTATTGAACGTGAACTGGAAGCAGCTTTAGATATTCCAATATTTCATGATGATCAGCATGGAACGGCAATTGTGGTTATGGCAGCTTTGATTAATTCCTTGAAGTTGGCACAAAAGCAACTTGCTGATTGTAAAGTAGTTGTCAGCGGTGCCGGCGCAGCGGGAAGCAGTATTATTAAATTATTGCACACTTTTGGCTGCCGCAATATTGTTGCTTTTGATGTTAATGGTGTTATTACTGAAAACCCAGCTAATGACTTCCTGCAAGCAGAAATTGCTGAGTTGACTAATGGTGTTGCGGGAACAACATTTGAGCAGGCTTTTGTTGGCGCTGATATTTTTATTGGTGTTTCAGCAGCGGGTATTGTCAAGGAAGCAATGATTCGCGCGATGAATGATAAGGCGATTGTTTTTGCTATGGCAAATCCTGAACCGGAAATTGGTTACGATGCCGCTCGAGCGGCCGGGGCCTTCATTGTCGGCACCGGGCGCTCCGACTTTCCTAACCAAATCAATAATTTGCTGGCGTTTCCGGGAATTTTCAGAGGTGCTTTAGATGTTGGCGCGAAGAAAATTACTATGGTGATGAAGATGGCAGCTGTTTATGCAATTGCTGATTTGATTGATGATGCTGATTTGCGGGAGGATTATGTTATTGCCTCACCGTTTACCGAAGGGTTAACTGAACAGGTTGCTCGTGCAGTTGCTGCCGCAGCTAAACAAGGATAGTCTATTCTGGGAGGCGTTTTATGATGATTGATCGTGAACGGGCAATAAATACATTTATGGATTTAGTGACCATTGATAGTGTGAGTTTGCAAGAAAAGCAATTTGCCGAATTTTTGCGGCAATTGTTTATTGATATGGGTTTTGAAGTTGTTGAAGATGTTAAGAGTCGCAAGCTGGTTGCTGGCAGCAGCACCGGTAATATGATTGTGCGAGTGCCGGGAAATGCCGACTTACCAACAGTTATTTTGTGCAGCCATATGGATACGGTTGAACCCGGGAATGGCATTGAACCAATTATTGACGCAAGTGGTGAGTGGATTATTTCAAAAGGCGATACGATTCTTGGTGCTGATGATAAGGGTGGAATTGCCCAAATAATTGAAGCTGTACGCACGCTGCAAGATGCCGAGCTTGAGCACCCGCCCTTGGAACTGCTCTTTACTTTTGGTGAAGAAATTGGTTTGCTTGGCAGTAAGCATGTTGATGCTGAGCTGTTGAACGGCGAAGATATTTATGTTATTGATGGCGGTCCGGCAGTGGGCGACGCTTATGTTGGCGGGCCAAGCAGCTATGTGGTAAAAGGTGAAATTCATGGTAAAACAGCACACGCTGCAACACACCCGGAACAGGGCGTATCGGCAGTTCAAGTATTAGCTGAATGTATTACAAAGATGCCATTGATGAAGGTGTCGGAGCAAACCTCAGTGAATATTAGCAAGTTATTTTGTGATTCGCCACTCAATGTTGTTCCTGAGCTTGCTCGCTTTGAGCTCGAAATTCGCAGTGCCGATGATGATGAAGCGCAAAATGTTTTGCAACACATTGAACAAGTATTATCGAATGTGACGAACCATTTCGGGGCAAAATATACCCTTGAAGTCGAAACGCGCATGAAGGCATTTCGACTCAATGATGATGCGCCGATTATTCGCCGTTTTCAAAAAGTGAATGCTGATTTAGGAATTCCAACCAGAAGCAAACGGTCTAAAGGCGGCACTGACTTATCAGCTTTGCTTGAACGCCTTGATGCTCAAGGGTTGGTGCTGACAGTTGGTTCAAAAAATGAGCATTCAACTGAAGAAGCTTTAAACATTGATATATTTCTACAATGTACGGAACGACTGGTACACTTGATTACCAGTTATGCAGATAAAACATACTTGGAAAGCGAGTGAGAATGATGAAAATTTTTGATGCCCATTTAGATACATTTGCTCATGTAGCTGAAGTTGATCCCGAAGGCAGCCGTTCGGTTTTTATGCAACAGCATTATCCGAACTTACTTGCCGGAGATACTAAAGTTGGCGTGTTCGTCATTTACACCGAGGGCGATACAGTTATGGCTAAGTATGAGCAAGCAATTGCGATTATGGAGGCAATGAGTCGCGAGGTGCAGCTACATAAAGATAAATTGCAGTTAATTACGACTGCGCAGGATTTACACGATATTGAAAAGAATGATAAACTTGGCCTGATTCTTGGTATTGAAGGTATGCAGTTTTTAGAAATTAATTACGATATTTTATTTTTGATGGCACAGATGGGTGTTCGCCATGGCGGACTCACCTGGAACGAACAAAATGCTTTTGCTGCCGGCGCGGGCATTGAAAATGACCGCGGCCTGACTGCGGCCGGTAAACAGTTGGTTGCCGATATGGAAAGCTTGCATATGATTGTTGATTTGGCGCATGCCAATGAGCAAACCTTTTATGATGTAGCCGATACAGCCACTAAACCATTTATTGTTTCGCATTCAGCAGCATGGAGTGTGTATAATCATCCGCGAAATCTGAAAGATGAGCAGTTGCGCATTCTTGCTGAAGCGGGAGGAATTATCGGGCTCAATGCCTGGCGCACGTTTTTAGCGGATACAAACCAAAGCATTGATGATTTTATGCGTCATCTGGTTTATATTGCAGATAAAATTGGTGTTGAGCATATTGGTTTTGGCTTTGATTTCTGTGACTATCTCTATGGCGATATGGTGAACGGTAAACCTCTGACTAAAGACTTGAAGTCGTCAAAAGATGCGCCGAATGTGATTCCTTTATTGGAAGCTCACGGTTTTTCAAAAACAGAGATAGAAAAAATTTGTTATCAAAACTTCGCTGATTTTTTTAAAGCCCAACTTGGTTAGTAGACGAAACCCCGGGGCACCTTGTGTGCCCCGGGGTTGTTGTTTTTCACTAATTTGCTATAATATTCTGTAGTAGGTGAGTGTATAAATGAAGCGTTATGAGGAAATTGCAGAAGAGCTGATTAAGGAAATTAATGAAGGTGTCTATCAGCAACAGGAATTATTGCCATCAGAGAATAAATTGATTGAGCGGTTTAAGGTGTCACGTATGACGGTACGTCAGGCACTTGATGTTTTGGTTGGCAAAAATATGGTTACCAAGAAGCCGGGCAAGGGAACATTTGTGACCGGTCAGAAAATAAAAAGTTTTTCGCGCGGTTTGATTGGCTTTTCGGAATCGGCAAAGATGCAGAACAAAGAATCGGATACGATTATTTTGAGTAATGAGCTGGTAGCGCCGAATGATGAGGTGCAGGAGTTGCTGAATATTTCTGCCAGCGAGTTAGTTTATCGGGTTGAGCGTTTACGTTTAATTAGCGGCGAAGTTTATATTTATGAGATTGATTTTATTCCTCTTGAGTATACCAATGAGTTGCCAGAGGAAAAGGCAAAATCATTGTTTAAATATTTGGAAAATGAAATGTCATATACAATTGCTTTTGCCAATTATAAGATTGAGGCAATTGGCGCGGATAAAACCATTGCCAAACATATGCAGGTGAATCGCCAGGCACCGATTTTATTTGTGCAGGTCACCCATTATTTGAATGACAGCCGGCCATTGTATGCTTCGTATTCATATTATCGTCATGAGTACTATAGCTTCAATAGTACAATTCAGAGAAATGTTTAAAAGCGATTTCCGCTTGCGGAAGTCGTTTTTTTCTTTTAGAAAATGGTATAATACAAATAACAAAAGGAGGCGTTAGTATGATTTGTCCATGGGCAGAAGGTCATGAGCTTGAATTAGAATATCACAACACTGAATGGGGTGTGCCATCGCATGATGATCGCTATTTATTTGAGATGCTGATTTTAGAAGGTGCCCAAGCTGGTTTGTCTTGGCTGACGATATTAAAGAAGCGCGAAGGTTACCGGGCAGCACTGAAGAATTTTGATTTAGATTATTGTGCCCAGATTGATGATGAACAAGCAGCAGAAATCTTTGTCAATTATGATATCATCAAAAACCGCCTGAAAATGCAGGCAATTCGTAAAAATGCAATTGCGGTAAAAGCAATCCAAGAAGAGTTTGGCAGTTTATCGAATTATATTTGGCATTTCACTGACGGTAAACCGATAATCAATCACTGGAATTCGATGAGTGAGATGCCGGCAACCAGCGAACTTTCAGAACGCATCAGCAAGGATTTGAAAAAACGTGGCTGTAATTTTGTTGGGCCAACAATCATTTATTCATACTTACAAGCTTGTGGTGTCATCGATGATCATATTATTGCTTGCCCGTATCATACAGAAAATAGATAATTTTTTGATAATTTAATTTTAATGCTTGAAAATATGAATAGGCTCTGATATAATGAGAAAGAATAAGGACTGATCCATCGGATCAAAAAAAGAGAAGCCCTAGCCGGCTTCTCTTTTTTTGTGGTATTAACACTACTAATCATTATCGTTGTCAATTACTCGAATCAATACTATTAACAATAATATTGTTATAAGGACTGTTTCCATCAGACCACTCCATTTCCGGGTTTATCTAATATCACCACTTAACTATTATGATATATTAATTTAATTTAAAAATCATTTTTTCATTTTCGTTCAATGTGAAAGAGGCTGCTGTTTACAGCGACCTCTTTCTTAGTTTCTCCTGAAACAATAAAAATAGCGCTTTCTTTCACGAATGTATTTCATATATGAAATCCTGAAGAGGGCGGAGTACAATAGTTTTGTACAGTTAATATATAACTGTTCTAGGAAGCTTCGCCAGCGGAAAAATAATAAATAATTATAGGAAGAATCCTAAGCGATTTTTTCCTTCGGAACTTAATTACACTTAACAAGCAGGCGAAGCTTATAGTGAACAATTTTGTATTCAAAGGAAAGAAGGAAGAAGTCGCTTAGGATTTTTTGTGTAATAAAATAAAAGTAGCAAGTTGTAGCTTGCTATGGATAGTTTAGATTTTAGAGAGTTAGACTATTCATAGGTGGTTACAACCACCAGGCAGAAGTTCATAGTATCTGCCATCCTGTAAGGTCAAAACAAAAAAGCTATATAAAGATTCCCACTTCGACACGTGAATCTAAATATAGCTTTCCGACCAACAGGAAAATCTAATTTCCTGTATGCCATTATTGAATAATGACTACTATTATTATATCAGAAAAGGGCAGGTAATCACAAGTGAATACACTAGGAAATTATGAAATTATGATTAAAGTTGGTCTTGGAAAATTAAATAAAGATACCAAGTTAATCAGATGCAATTTTTTGATTAATAACAGCATGTTTCAAGAGTTATGGTGAGGTATGTAAATAATAACCAAATCACAAATGTGTACTGGAGTGACGATCCAGGAGTTGAAACAGTTTCAATGTAACTAAGCATTGTCCGGACCACATTACCGGGTTAGTTTAAAGTGGGGAACTTGAAGCCAACAAGGATCCATTACATTTAGCGGGCACATGTCGGTGTTAGCTATTGTAATGTTAGGGAATGCAATCTAGATGATTGCTATTCCTGCAGTATGTATCAGATAATTGAAATGCAACAGTTCATTTGAGCTGTTTTTTGTTTACCCTTTATTTTATAAAAAATATCTATTTGTTAAAGCTGATGCCCTTGGCAGTGCGCAGCTTCATCTCATAACTCTGTAATGTAAAATTTTCTATCTTCCCCCCATTTATAATTGATATTCTGATACATGCTGCAGGGATACAATCCCAGAGACGGAAAAGAGGAGGTAGTTTTTATGATTCAATTTACACATCATGAATTCGCCATTCTTGCTGAAACAGTGAAACAAAATAGAATTGCAGTTGAAGCAGCGAGTGGGACTACTAATCCATTTGATGTTACTGCAATCACAACTTATAGCAACCATAGAAAGAAATTGATTCAGCTGGAGGATAAATTGGAAGCAGCAATGCTGCAGGAGTGAGGAATGAATATGGAAATTTGGAAAAAGATTCCTGGATTAGATGTGACTTATGAAGCCAGTAATACTGGCAAAATTCAGCGGCAATATCGAAGTAAGGATAAATTATTAACGGGCTATCATAAAAGAGGCAAAAAAGTCGTTAAGGTAAAGCGTCAAGGAAAGATGGTTGAGACCTCATGGTCGAAGTTAGTCTGGAGTGCTTTTAACGGACCGATACCTGAAGGCGGATACGTAAGAAGAAAGAATTGCCGGTTGGGGTATGAACTTGATAACTTAATTTTGCTGTCAAATAAGCAAAATGGCAAAATGTTTGGCGGCTTGCAGAAAAAGGCAGATATCGTTGTTTATGAGTCAGATCAGGAACAGCGATTTTTTATTAGTGCACGATCAGCAGGAAGATATTTACATTTGAGCTATCAAACAGTTCTGGATACAATAAACAATAAAATTAAAAAGCCAATATACCCATTAAGAAAAGCCACGTTTGAAGAGCGTCAGGGCATTGTTGGCATGGTGCGACAAAGTCGCGGCATCAATTATATTGAGGAGTGAAGATAGATGAACAATGAAGCATTAATAAACAATTGGTTTGAAAATCATACCGCAACTATGGAATATCAAGGAAACATACAAGTGATCGAGTGGAGAGAACCAGGTACCCGAATGTATTCGGTGAAATATGTTTTAGATGGATCTAATGTATTTGTAACCGGTGATCTTGGAACTGCAACATTTCGATTAACAGAATCTGCAACTATTCATAATTTAGCTAGATACGCTAAAGATTACTTTATTGGTAAGCTAGTATGTGCACAACACGGTACTTTTAGTTTTGATATTGAAACTGCGCGCAAACATCTGCGTGAATGGAAACAAGAGATTGATGAAGAGGAACTTTACTATGGAAGTGAGTCAATCCCAGCTTTCTATGATTACCTAATGACGCACTCAAAAGATATTACTCATGAATTCGATTGGAAGCGATTAGTAGAACTAGCTGCAGATGCAGTGAATGTATGGTATACCCTTGATTCAGAGGACTTATCTTGCATTTGTGAGTATGGACAGGAACTCGATATTAACTTAATTGCTTATTATGTAGGTTTACAACGAGCATGCTCAGAACTTATCGTTCAAGAGGCTTTGGATAAGATTCCGGAACTGGAAGCAAGTATATTCAGTCGTGCGGGAACAGAATTTAACATTCAGTCAGATAAACAAGTTGGAGTAGTTCTATTTGAAAAGCTCAAATTGGTAAGTGACCAGGAAAGTAGTACCGAGTATTCAATTACTAATGATTTACTCAAGAAGCTGCAAGGACAGCATCCAATTGTTGAGGAGTTATTACAATACCGGACATATCTTATTCGTATTGGAAATCATAAGCAGTTTGATGAACGGGCGGTGGTGTAGATGGCAGCATCCGCTGAATGTCCAAAGTGTCAAGCGAACATGTATGATTGCTCACTGGAAACACCTGTGAAGGGAATCATGTATTGGGGTTGTAGTTCGTGTGATTATAAGATGCTTGATAGTGATCAAATTATTGAGTTCTTTCAAAGGAATGGTACTCCTGAAGAGTTTGAATCACTTCAAGAAGAAGTCGGAAATTTAGAACATGATAATGAAGTTTTAGGTATATCTATGAGAAGCGCGCTTTCACATCTGGAGGCAGCTAAAGATATCCTTGATGCTTTTGAAAATTTAAGTAATGAAATGGCTAGTGTAAAGAAATTTATAAATGATGCTATGGATGAACTTGACTAAACAATATAACTTGGGAATACAAGCTAAGTATTTAGTTTGTTGTTCCTGAAGGCGTTATAACGAACCTCTAAATGTAGTTATTTTTTCCACTTCGTTATAGCGTCTTCAGGAACATGAATAAATGAATAATTAAATAAGCAGACTGGAGAGATGTATATGGCCAACTTGTCAAAGCAGCAGATACATTTTCTTCGGCTGCTTTTTCACGATATGAAAGGTGCAATTGGATTTCAGAAGAGCAATGGGAAACAATACTTCACCAAACTAGAAGATATTGATACATTTGTTGTTACTGATAATCATGATATTTGGGTAGCACCAGCAACATTCAAGACTTGGGAAATGAGTAAACGTAAGACGCTGCACTCAAGAGCAATCTTCTTGGACTTTGATCGTGTTGATCTCGAAGAGATTAATTACCGGATTAGTGCTGCAGCATTGCCGCCACCGAATATCATTATTTGGTCCGGATCGGCAAGCTCATTCCACGTGTACTGGCTGCTTGAGGAACCGACTGCTAATGTGAGCTTGTTTTTAGAGCCACTAGCAGAGCTGCTTGGAGCAGATAAACAAGCAATCAATAAAAACCGGGTGATGCGCTTGCCAGGAACAATGAACCAGGAGAGTGGCACCAAAGCATCGATTATCTCGGTCATTGATACGTACTATGAAACAGAAGCCTTCTACAATCAATTGAATGAGGTATTATCAACCGGATACGTGCCTAAATACGTTCCACGGCCACCTGAGATGCGCCGACCGAACATTGATAAGCTTACACTCGATGAACTATTCGATATTGTTAGCACATGTATCATTCCTGAAGGTGAGCGGAACTATGCAGTCGGGTTTATGACTCAGTACTTTGAGAAGCAAGGTAAAGATTATCCGTATGTGCTCGATTTTATGCGACAAGTCAATCGAAACAATTTCCGACCGAAGCTGCGGGATGCAGAACTGATCAGAATGATTAAAGGTTGGCTGTATCGATACGAGCAGCTGAACACCTTGCATCCAGGATATTTACAACTCCACGTACCAACGGCTGCAAGTGAACATGAGTATGTGCAGATTAAAACCAAAAAGTTCTCTTACAAACTACCGGCTAAAATCATTCGTGAGCATGGTAAGGAGTTGACTGGTAATGATATTTACATACTGCTGCTGATACGTAAATATGGGCTTATAGATACCGCGCAATTGGTATTTGAGGCACAAGTATCCAGGGCAACGGTGTTTAACGTTCTCAAGCGCTTAAAACGGCTTAAAATCATCACTGAAGAACCGGACGGCATTCGGATCCGAGAACATCATCGAACACTGCAGTATATTTCAATCGATACACTGGCAATAAAACTCTTTGAGGGCAAAGTTATTGCCCCTAAGGCGTTTAAATTAATGGCAGTGCTAAAAATGCATGATGGATTAGAAAACGTTAAGCAGAAGCAATTAATGAAGGCATGTGGGCTAACGAGTATCCGGAAGTTATCAGAGACGCTTGCGCTCCTCGAGGCAAATGATCTGGTGTACCGGGAAAAAGTCGGCCGACGGACCGTGTACAATTTGAATTATTGATTTTTTTTACCCTCATAGTCTAATAAATGGCATATATTGCCGAAACAATAGGGGTACAAAAAAGATAAGTAAAATATAGCTAAAAATATTGGATAGTCTAAAAAAGGGCTATTATTCCCTAGATTAATAGATTACCCATGCACAAACTGGCGGAGAGGATTGATTGTATGCAAAATAAAGGAAACGTATTGTTAGAAGAAGTGAAGGTAGCAGCCATTATACTACTTGGCATTCTGATTTTCTTGCTTCTACTGGCGGGACTTGTGGGTATCTTAATTGGTGCCTACCATTTGACGAATCTTATCATTGATTATTGGTGGTTAACTGTAGTGATTGGGGATAAAGGATTTTGGGTGTATCTTTCACCCGGATATTTCTTTGCCAGTATTACAAGACCTCTGCTTTGGGTTGTACTTTATAGTGTGCTGCTTGGAGTATTCATCAGCAGTGTGTTCGGTACACTTGCTTTTATTGTGGATAAGATTACATTTGCAGCAGCTAATTCAGATGTAACTTGATTTAGCTACTGAAAAGTAATCTTAAGAGGCCGCTAGAAGGCATCGAATGTTGTGGAGTTGGATAACTAACCACTTTGAGCGCTTCTAGAGACCTCTCAAAATCAGGAATATAAAAAAAGCAGCGGTGGACGCCGCTGCCGGATGTATATGCACACCCAAATAACCAATATTATTGTAGCATATACGTCCTCAAAATACAAAACATTTGGAGGAATTGACAATGATTACAATCAAAATTAATAATAAACCATTCAACTTTAAATACAAAAGAGCGCTGCAAGACTGTAAACAGCTTGTAATGCTGATTTGTCGGCCGATACTCTATATTCTGACTGCGGCAATCGCAATGGCACTATTTGCCTGAGCATTTCTGTTACTCATTACAATCTAGGAGGTTGAAAACAATGGAACAACGTAAAAAACTTGTTGAAAAAGTCAAAAAAATACTCGTAAAAGCTCGGGATAATCCAAATGCTTATGAGGCAGAGAGTGCGATGTTAATGGCGCAGCGACTACAGTTAGAATATAATATTCGGGAAACGGAACTTGAAGAGCGACCGCTTGAAATAATAACCGGTCATGCAAATAGCCAAATACGGAGACAACATCCCTCATGGATGTGGCAATTGGCCCATGTGATCGCGAATAATTTCCGTTGCTATGTGTATCAAAATGATCAACAACGATTTTTCGGAGGAAATCCTGATAAGACGTATTCATTTTTTGGCATTGATGATGATGCAGCTGTTGCTTGCGAAGTGTTTGAACTAGCGATTCATACCGCAAACTTGAAATGGCAGGAATTTAGACTTGAGAATCGTCGAGCGATTGCCCGGCGAAAATATCCGAAACGGGCCAGAATTGAGTTCTTAACCGGCTTTGTTCATGGCGTGCAGATACGGTTCTCGCATCAAGTACAAGAGTATGGGCTGGTGCTTGTCAAAAACGAGCTTGTAGAACAACAATACACACTCATGCAGCAAGAATTTAGCCCGGTAAATACCAAAAGTCGCGTTCAAATTCGCTCAACCAATGCATATGGTCAAGGACGAGCTGATGGTCGCGAATTTATGACATTAGACTAAATATTGCGAAAAAAGTATAAATTGATATAATTAATGACAAAGGAATGATAGATATTGAGTGACATGTATGTGATTATGGTTGGCAGTGAATACTTAGTCGGCCGGGGAGATATGCAGAAAGATTACTGGATCTCCAAAGAAAATGCTGAACGTAAGAA